>CAYWYB010000142.1:0-12724 GCA_964462145.1 uncultured Rhodospirillaceae bacterium | reverse complement strand
GTTAATCTACGCTCGCCAGCAATCTTGCGCCCTCTCATGAATAATTCGGGCTAGAGACTCTCGCGGTCACTAATGGTTACAAAGGAGGCGACGGCGAGGCCGCATGTGCCTAGACTGCTTCATTGGTAGGTGGCGGAATTTGTCTTGTTTGTAGAGCCAAGATACGGAAATCGATCCATGGAGGTTTGCTTCGTTTGCATTCCAGTTTGGTAAGAGCATGACCGACGAAGAGACCGCAACAGAAGTTGTTTCGTTCACGGTGTCCGGTACGCTGGCCAGAACGAGCACCTGGCGCAAGAGCGATCCAGACCTCAACTTCAGTGATGCGCGGCTTTTCGACCTTCTGGAATACTGGCGCGGCAAGCGCAATGGCCGGCTAATGCCGGCGCGCCGCGATATCGATCCGCTCGAGTTAAAATCACATCTTGGCCGCCTTCATATTACGGAATTCGAATATAACCCCTTCCGTATGCGTTACCGACTGATTGGAACAACATCGACCAGTGTGGTTGGCCGCGATATGACGGGCCAATATTTTGATGAAATTTATCCGCCCGGCATTCTCGACGGCATGCGGGATCTCTATATGTGGATCGCGGAAAACAAAAGGCCGTTGCGCGGAACCGGAAGTGCGATATTCGCCGACAAATCGATCTACAACTTCGAAACCGTCAATCTGCCGCTGTCCGATGACGACGAAACCGTCAATATGACCGTGGGAGAAATAATCTACACCTTGGCCAGCGCGGACCACGGGGCTTCCTGACGGACCATCACGGCTCTTGCAAAACACCGAAATTCCATTCGGGAAGGCGGTGGCTTATTGCGGTGCCGGCATCTTCATGCCGTCCCTATGCCGGCACGGTAGCCATGCGTTCGGCGCCGCCGCCGTGATTGCCTTGGCGCCGGACCATGAATATCACCAAGGCCAGATTGCACAGATTGAAGGCGACGCCGGTCAGGAAAGCCAGGCGGTAGGTCGCCGTCCAGTCAAAGATGACGCCACCCAGATATCCGCCCATGGCCATGCCCAGGGTGCCGAACAGAAAGATCACGCCCATGCGCCAACCGGCTTGGCCGCTGGGAAACAATTCCCGGATGATGATGGCATACATGGGCACGACACCGCCGTAACCAAGGCCGTAAAATATGGAAACCAGGTACAGGCCCTGCAAGGAGTCCGTATTCACGTAAAACGCCAGGCCCAGCATCTGCAGGGACGAACCCAACAATAAAGTCTTCAAACCGCCAACTCGGTCGGCCAGCCAGCCATAGGCGAGGCGGGAGAGAAAGGCGCTGAACAGCAACAACGACAGCATCTCGGCCCCGCGGGCGGCGGAAAAACCAAGATCGCTGCAGAACGAGACGATGTGCACCAGGGGCATGGACATGGCCACGCAGCAGCCGAGGATTGCCGCGCACAACATGGCGAAGGCCGTATTGGGCCGCAAACCCAGCACCCGTGCCTGGTCAGCCACCGCCACGCCTACCGGCTTGTCCTCCGCCGCACCGCCGCTGGACGTGCGGGGGCTGGGCCGGCGCATGACAAGAGCCAGGGGTATCAATGTCACCATGGAGAAAACACCATAGGCCAATATGGTTTCGCGCCAGCCGTAATGATCCATGGCATAGCGGAAAAGCGGCGGCCAAATGGCGCCGGCCAGGGCCTGTCCGCATGAGGCAATGGCGATGGCCATGCCCATGCGGCGGTCGAACCAATGGGTGACATTGGTCAACAGCGGCGAGGTCATGGCGCCATTGCCCAGCAGGCCGACAATAAACAGTTGCGCGCCCAAAAAAGTAACCATGGAATTGCTTTGCGAGACGGCTATCAGACCCAGGCCGAGACAGACGGCGCCTGTCATGGCGGGACCGCCCATGCCCCGGCGATCCGACCACAGGCCCATGAGAATGCCCCCGACCCCGGCCCCGAACATGGCGACGGCATAGCCGGCCGAGGGAATTTGCCGCGGCCAGCCAAAGTCAGCCGCGATGGGCTTGAGGCCAACCACCACCAGATAACCGGACCCGAAGGCGACGGTAATCATCAAGGTCGTGGCGATCACCACCCACCAGCCGTACCGGCTTTCTATCGAAGCTGTTTCGGATACACTCATCGCAACCCGCGCAGGCAAAAAAAATCGGGGCCAACGCAACGCCGACACCGGAACATCTGGTATAGCCTAAGCCACCCCATTGGAATAGGCCAAAGCCTACGTTGCCTCCACCGCCGCTTTGACTTATGGCTAGCGTATGAACGCCCCTGAAGATATTCATTGCCAGGTCTGTGACAGCCGCGATTGCCCGCCCCTGATAGAACAGGATGGCTGGCAGTACCGCCGTTGCGCGGACTGCGGCCTGGTCTTCCTATCACCCATGCTCAACGACGACGAGCTGGCGGCGCTGTATGCCAATCCCGACAGCGGCGGCACGCGGGCCTATTTCCGCAAGGAAGCCTCGAAACTGCGCCGGGCCCGGGGCCGGGTGCGCCATCTGAGCAAGGCCATGACGGGCGGCAAAGACGGTCCCGGGGGCCGGCTGTTTCTGGATGTGGGCTGTTCCGGCGGCTTCATGACCCAGGCGGCCATGACGGCGGGCTTCACCGCCTGGGGCATTGATCCCGACGGCGACGCGGTGGCCCATGCCGAACAACATTATCCCGGCGCCACCTACCGGGTCGGCGGGCTGACGGAATTCGCGGCTGAATTCGCAAGTCAGACCGAGGACCGCTTTGATGCGGTTTACTGCTCCGAAGTGCTGGAGCATGTGGCGGATGCCAATGCCTTTATCGGCGCGATCGCCTCGGTCATGGCGGTGGGCGGCGTGCTGTACTTGACCACGCCCGATATCGGCCATTGGCGCCGGCCCAAGAACCTACCCGATTGGGACGTCTTTACCCCGCCCCATCATTGCCTGTTTTTCTCGATCGGCAACCTGAGGCAATTGCTGGCCCGGCATGGCCTGGAGATCTACCATAGGCAATGGGCCTTCAAGCCGGGCCTGAAAGTGCTGGCCCGCAAGATTGGCCAAAACCCTGGAGCGTAACCATGAGTGATTTCAGCGGCATCTATCCCATGCTGTACGCCTTTTTCGACAGCAAAGGCGAATTGGACCGGGGCGCCGTGCGGGCCCAGGTCAAGGCAACCCTGGCCCAGGGCGTACACGGCATCGCCGTCGGCGGTTTGGCGACGGAAACAAATAAACTGTCCACGGCGGAACGGCGCAGTTTGATGCAATGGGTGGCCGAAGACATAGATGGCCAGGTGCCCCTTTCGGTCACCATCGCCGAAAGCAACATCGCCGGCCAAACCGCCATGGCCAGGCTGGCCACCGATCTGGGCGCGGCCTGGGTGGTGCTGCAGCCGCCGCCCGTGCGTGGTGCCACCGAGGCCGGATTGATCGAATTCTACGGCGCCGTGGCCGACGGCGCGCCCCTGCCCGTGGGCATCCAGAACGCGCCGGAATATATCGGCATCGGCGTATCCAACGCCGGTTTCGCGGCCCTGAACGAACGGCACCCCAACGTCTCGATCCTGAAAGCGGAGGGTCCGGCCACATATATCGACGCCTTGCGTGAAGATACCAGCGGCGCCTTTACCCTGTTTAATGGCCGCAACGGCATGGAGCTGGTGGACAGCCTGCGGGCGGGCTGTCACGGCATGATCCCCGGCGTCGATGCCTGCGACCGCCAGGTGGCAATCTTTAACGACTTCACCGCCGGTAACGAGGCCGAAGCCGACCGCGCCTTTGCCGAGATATTGCCCCTGTTATCGTTCCTGATGGGTTCGATCGATCATCTGCTCTGCTACGGCAAACGCCTGACCGCCCGCCGGCTGGGCATGGGCGACGTGCATGACCGAGTGCCAGCCTTGCAGCCAAGTCCGTTCGGGCTGGAAGTCATGAACCGCTGGTCCAAGGATCTGGGCAACTTCTAATTCACACGAGAGGAAACGAGCACATGCGTATTCACAATTTGTATGAAGACGAAGACGGCCAATCCCACTTTCGCGATATCGAGGTGGAATGGACCTCTGAAGGACCTGGCGGCAAACTGTCCGACCGCCTACCCGCCACGGGCATCATTTTCCGCCAGGTGCCGCCCACCTACGAGCTGGACTGGCACAGCGCGCCGCGCCGGCAATACATCATCAATCTTGACGCGGGCGTACAGATCACCGCCTCCGACGGCGAAGCCCGCGTCATCGGCGCCGGCGAAGTGGTCCTGGTCGAAGACATCAGCGGCAAGGGCCATCTCTCGAAAGCCATCGACGGCCAACTGCGCCACTGCATTTTCGTTCCGATTGAATAGCAATCCTTCGCAGCGAGATATTGAAGCAATCAGTAGGAGTCTCCCATGATCAAGGCCATTACCTGCATCAGGCGCAAGCCGGGCATGGAGGTCGAGGCGTTTCAGGAATACTGGCGTGGACCCCATGCGGAAATCGTCACCCAGCTGCCCAACATCAAACGCTATGTGCAATCCCATGCCCTGCTGGGCGGCTATCGCAAGGGCGATCTGATCTATGACGGCATAGCCGAGATCTGGGTCGATAGCGTCGACGCCCTGCGGGAGATGTCGGCGGGCGCGGCCTATGAAGCCGTACAGGCGGACGAGGAGAACTTCATCGACCGTACCACCATGGCACTGTTATTGACCGAGGAGCATGTCATCAAGGCAGAGCCGATCCCGGAAGACCCGGTCAAGATGGTTGAGTTCATCAAGCGCAAACAGGGTATGGAGGTTGGCGAATTTCAACGCTATTGGCGCGATGTGCATGGCCCCATCGCGGCTGAAATTCCCGTCATGCCGCACTATATCCAAAGCCACCTGTTGCTTGGCGCTTACCGCGACGGCAAGCAACCAGCCTGGGACGGCTGCGCGGTGACTTGGTTCGCGTCCGTCGATGCCATGCGCGAGTCATTAAAATACGAGGCCTATCAAAACAACGTCGATGACGTTCCCAACTTTATCGACGATATGCATTTCATCATCACCAAGGAACATTTCATCGTCTAGCGGCTCAACCTCGTGGGTGGCGCGCCACCCACGAGATTTTGCCATTCGTTAGTCCGTCGCGAAACGCTTGGCATAGAGAATGTTACAGCCGGCGCGCTCCGGCATCGCGGCCATATATGGCCCCAGTTGGCCGAGAACCTCCTCCGCCACAGGGGCGGCGGCCGTCCAGTCCGCCTCGCTTTCGTAGATGGCGATGGCCAGGCCCTTGTCGCCGCCACGGTCAATATTGAAGAACCCGCGCAGGCCCTCAACCTGACTGGCAAGTTCCTCAATCAACTTTTCCGTCAAGGCGTTGGCCTCGTCCTTCGTACCGGGTTTCAGGGTATATTCGATTACAGATGCATGCATTGCCGCCTCCAAGAATGTTTGAGTTCTTCCTGATTACGCAACGTCACTCTGTACGAACGGCTATCCTGACCTTTTCCGTGTGCGTCTGTCCAATTAAACTAGAATGCCTCTAACGTGGCGCCATGCGGATGGCGCCGTCGAGGCGGATTGTTTCGCCGTTCAGCATCACGTTCTCGACAATCTGACGGCTGAGCTGGGCGAATTCAGAGGCATCGCCCAGTTTCTTGGGAAACGGCACCATATTTTCCAGGGAGGCCTTGGCCTCCGGCGACAGGGTGGCCATTAGCAACGGCGTCTTGAACAGGCCCGGCGCGATGGTGCAGACACGGATGCCCTTGTCGGAAAGATCCCGGGCAATGGGCAGGGTCATGCCGACCACGCCGCCCTTGGAGGCGGAATAAGCCGACTGCCCGATCTGGCCATCATAGGCGGCGGCGGAGGCGGTGTTGATGATCACGCCCCGTTCGCCATCCGCCAGAGGTTCCAGATCCACCATGTCGGTGGCGGCCAGGCGAATGCAATTGAAGGTACCGATCAGATTGACCCGGATAATCCGCTCCCACTGATCCAGGGGATGAGCGTTGCCCCGGCTGGTGGTCTTGACCGCTATGGCGATACCGGCGCAGTTGACCAGTATGCGCGGCACGCCCAATTCCTCACTGGTCCGCGCCAGAGCTTCTGCGATCTGCTCTTCCGAGGCCACGTCGCATTGGCAGAATATGGCACCGGTCTCCGCCGCCAGTTTCTCGCCAAGCTCTTCCTGCAAATCGAAAATGGCGACCTTGGCACCGGCGGCGATGAATTCCCGCACCACACCTTCGCCCAAGCCCGAGGCGCCGCCCGTGACGACCGCGATTTGTCCAGCTAACTGCATGTTAATTCACCTATCTATTCAGCTTCTTAATCAATGATGTAAGGCTCGAACGGCGTCTTTGACAGAACCTCGTTGCCGGTTTCAGTGATCACCAGGGGGCGCTCCATGCGCAGGCCGCCAACGCCGGGCAGGTTGGCCGTAACGGCGATCTCCTGCATGTAATTCGGCTGCAGCACGAAATTCGGTTCGGAAACGCCATCAATTTCGGCATCGGTCAGAGTTGGGTACCACTCGTCGCCAAAATGACCAATCCCGTGGCCAAAGCCGCGGATGAATTCGGTCCAGCCCTGTTCCTCGACAAATTCGCGGGTGGCCCGCGCCGCCTCCCCCAAGGTGCGGCCCGGCTGCATGTTCTCCACCACCTTGTGGCAGGTGGCGGTAAATCCTTCGATCACCCGGGCCTGTTCCGCCGTGGGCCGACCCAGCACCGCATTATGGGCCACATCGCCCAGCATCAGACCATACATGCCATGCAGGTCCAGCAAGACGAATTCGCCGCGCTGCACGATCTTGTCCGTGGCGGGCGTGCAGGCGCCGGTCCAGGTACGGTGGCCCGAGGCGATCTCCTGGCCGCCGGTAAAGGTCCAGGCAAACTCGCTACCCGCATCCCGCATGGCCTGTTCCGCCACGCCGGCGATCTGTTTCTCGCTCATACCGGGGCGCAGGGCCTCGGCCACGGCTTCCTGGCCACGATCGACGATGGCCGCGGCCTGGCGCATCAAATGCACCTCCGCATCCTCCTTGATCATGGCCAGGCTGTCGATGATCCGGTGACCGTCGATCAGTTCCGCATCGGGCAGTTGAGCCGCAAGATCGTTGTATTCACCACGGGTGATAAAGCCCTCGGGCAGATAGACCGAGGCGCCGTCCTCGATCCCCACATTGCCCTTGGCCAGCCCCAGCTCGGCCACTTGCGCCGCCGCCGCCGCCATCATGGATTGCCGGGAATAGCCGACCACCCGGCGCAGCCAACCCTCTTCTTTGAGGCGATTTACATCCATGGAGGGGCAGATCAGGGTGATCTCGCCCTTGCCCGTGGCCGGAATAATCACCGTACTGCGCCAGGGGCAGAAAGCGCCGCAGGCATGGGTGACGGATTTCAACCGGGTGCCGACGAGCACGTCCAGTCCGGCCTCGGCCACGGCGGCCTGCATCTTGGCCAGACGGCCGGTGTGGTCCATGTGCACGGTGTACATGACGCATACTCCTCCATATTACCAAGCAAACTTAGCGTGGATTAATGGATGTGTGTCTTGATCTGGCTCAAGCCAGACATTCGCCGTCTCTGGCTTTCGTCCTCAATTCAACTAAGATAACCGCAATGAGGGAACCAAAATTGCAACGCCGCCTTGCCGCCATATTGGCCGCCGATGTGGTCGATTATTCACGTCTGATGGGCGAGGATCAGGCGCGCGCACTTGATGCCCTGCGGCAATTGCGCAAGGAACTATTCGAGCCGCTGGTGAGCAAGCACAAAGGCACCGTCGTCAAGCGCATGGGTGATGGCTGGATCGTCGAATTCGCCAGTGTCGCGGACGCGGTTGATTGCGCCATGCGGGTGCATGAAGGTTTGGCGGGCCATGAGGTTATCCGCCTGCGGACCGGCATTCACATAGGCGATGTTGTGTTCGAGGAAGAAGATGTCTTTGGCGACGGCGTAAACGTAGCGGCGCGCCTGGAGGAACTGGCGGCGCCGGGCGAGGTGTTGATTTCCGATACCGCGCACCAAAGTCTTGATGGCAGTGCGGGAGCATTGTTTAACAGCGGCGATCGTCATCAACTGAAAAACATCGCCCGCGCGATCCAGGTCTGGCGCTGGCCGGCTGGTTCCGCCTCCGATACCGCCGCCACAATGGTGGCGGCAAAGGCCGGCAACAGTGAAACCCTGACACTGCCGGACAAGCCCTCCATCGCCGTTCTACCTTTTCAGAACATGGGCGGCGATCCGGAGCAGGAATACTTTGCCGACGGCATGACGGAAGACATCATCACCGAACTCTCTCAATTCCGCTCACTATTCGTCATCGCGCGCAATTCGACCTTCGCCTACAAGGGCACATCGCCAGATGTGCGCGACGTCGCCCGTGACTTGGGCGTCCGCTATATCTTGGAGGGCAGCGTGCGGCGTGGCGGCACGCGCATACGGATAACGGGGCAATTGATCGACGCGGAGACCGGCAACCACATTTGGGCCGATCGTTATGACCGTGATCTGGAGGATATTTTCGCGGTTCAGGATGAAGTCACGGAAGCCATCGTTGCAGCTATTGCGCCGGAAATCAGTGACGTTGAGCGAAAGCGCTCACAACGAAAACCTCCGGATAATTTCGATGCCTGGGGGCTCTATCAGCGCGGCCTCGCTGCTTATTATTCGTCCACCGGCGAAGGGCACAGATCAGCGATTGAGCTGTTCGACAAGGCGAATGATGTCGCCCCGACCTTCGCACCGGCCTTTGCGATGGCGGGCCATGCGCGCACCCGTTACGTCATGCATTTCATGCCTGACAATCGAAACGAGATCCTGGACCAGGCGCGCGAAAAGACACAAATGGCGATCACGCTGGATCCGAGGGATTCAATGTGCATGGCAAGCGACGGGCGGGCACACAGCGTGCTCGGCAATCATGACGTCGCCATAGCGAAGGCGGAAGAGGCGATTGCGCTCAATGCCAATGACGCCAATGCACATTACCTTCTTAGCGCGGTGCTTTGTTCCGCCGGGCGTGCCGAGGAGGCCATTCCCCACGTAGATCACGCCATGCGGCTGAGCCCACGCGATATATTTCTCACCGGAATGCTGTTCCACAGGGCCCTGATGCTGTTCGATCTGGAACGCTATGACGAGGCCTTTGAATGGGGCCAAAGGGCCAGCCTTAGCCCCTATCCGCGGCCTCTGACATTCGCCCTGTTAACCGTCCTGCTGATCAAGCTGGGACGAGACGAAGAGGCACGGGCGGCCCTTGGCGAGCTTTTAGCGCAGGCGCCGGAAACAACATGTGCCAAATTTGAAGGCAACCCGATGTTTGGCGGGCCCGAGGTCCTGGAACGTTTTATAGACGCCTTGCGCAATGCAGGCCTGCCGGAAGGCTAGCCGGCAACCGATCGATCACGCTTCTGTAGATTTGGCGCGCGGGATGGCCGCGCATCACGCCACGATATTTGTTGCTGGTGATAAGCTTGTTTGCGACACTGCGCAAAAGTTTGCAACGGGGAGCATGCAATGGCTGAACTCGCTCTGGCCTATGAGGCCAACTGTTATAGCATCGGCGTTGCCGGCCGGTCGGTTTGCAATGCGCGCAATCATCATTGGGTTGCCGAAAACACCGGCGGTGATGCGGTTGGCGCGGGGGAGATGTTCTGCGCCTCGATCGCCGCCTGTGCGGTAAATATGGTCGAGACGATCGCCAGCACCGAACAGCGCGCCCTTGATGGCATGGAAGTCAACGTCGCCGCCTACCGGGATTTCGACAAGCCGAGCGGTGATGTCTCGCTGTACGATGAGGTCCGCATTCAATTCCAGATGTGGGGCGTCAGCGACGACGACGCGCGCTTTCTGGTCAAGACGTGGAAGCAACGCTGACCCATCTATGGTTCAGTCGCCGTGGCGACTGCGGACACAAAGGTGGACTTCACCGCCCACGCGGCAGCGCGGCCCCAATAGCACGATTTAGCCGCCCTTGGCGGAATAGCTAAACCAGCGCGTTTTTGGGATATCAATAATGCGGCGGCGGCTGGTCGTCGGGGGCGGCTGGCGCGACATCGTCCTCGACGCGGCCCAGGCGGGCGCGCAGCTCGGACAGTGTTCGGCGCAAGGCTTCGATCTCAGTCCATTGCTGGCTCACCATCTCGGACAGATCCTCGATGGTGCCGTCCTGATGGGCGCTGTGGCTTTCCAGGGCCATCAGACGTTGCCGCAAATCATCAATTTCGCTCATGAGCCAACCCTTGTGGTTAGGCCGCCATCCACGGGAACGACCGCGCCGGTGATATAGGCAGCGGCATCGGAAGCCAGAAACAATGCTGCGTTCGCGGCATCCCAGGCATCGCCCATGCGTCCCATGCGGGGCAGCTCGGCGCGTTGGCGGCGAATCTCGTCGTGCGGTAGGCCACTATTTTGATGATACATCTCGATCGCCGTCGGCGTATCCATCAAGCCCAGCATCAGAACATTGCAGCGGATATTATGGGGGCCGTTCTCGAACGCCAGCCAGCGGCAGAATTCGTTCAGGGCGGATTTCGCCGCCTTATAGGCGATCAGGGGCAGCGAGGCGACGGATGCGACGGAACTGGTATGAGTGATGCAGCCCGCTTGCTGTTCCCGCATGATGGGCAGCACATGCTTGGACAACAGCATCGGCCCGGTCAGATTCATATCCAGGCATTGTTGCCAGGTCGTCAGGTCGATATCGGCGGTATCACCCTCCACCGTGCCGGCGCCAACATTGTTATGCAGGATATCGATCCGGCCAAAGGCGTCCGTGGTAGCCGCCATCAGCTTGCGGCAGTCATCCTCGTCGGTGATATCGGCCAGCATACTTTCGACCGCGAAACCCTCGGCACGGACCTGCCGCGCGGTCTCGTCCAGAGAGGGGCTGGAGCGGTTGGCCAGCATCAGTTTCGCGCCCTCGCGGGCAAAGGTTAGTGCGGTCGCCCGGCCATTGCCCATGCCATTGGCCTCGCTTTGCCCGGCACCGGTGATGATCGCGACTTTATCTTTCAGGCGCATGGAAAACCCTTGCGGTTGCTTTGGGGCATTTGTGATCCGAATACCCGCTGGACGCAAGCCGTGACTTCAGGGATAAACATTCAGTCATGAAATGGGGACCCAACAAGATGACGGACGCAGGCAAGATTCTAACCCAGGCGCAACAGGAACGGTTCTGGCGCGACGGCTATCTGGTGATGGATGGTGCGGTTGATGAAGGCACCCTCTCCAAACTACGCCGCCAGATGGACGATTGGGGCGAGGAAAGCCGCGGTCACACGGAACCGTACGGGCCGCCCACCGTCGATGGCCGGCCACGTTTTGACATGGGGGAAGAACATTCCGCCGAAAGGCCGGCTTTGCGGCGGATCAACAACCCCTGCGAAATTTCCGAGGATTTCCATGCCGTCATGACCGATGCGCCCATGGTGGATATGGTCGCCGATCTGATCGGCCCGGATGTTAAATATCACCATTGCAAGATCAATTCGAAACTGCCGGGCAGCAAGATGGTGGTGCGCTATCACCAGGACTTTCCCTACACGCCCCACACCAATGACGACGTCGTCACGGCGTTGTTGCTACTGGACGATGTGGACGAGGAAAACGGCTGTCTGATGGTAGTGCCCGGCACCCATAGGGGCACCATCGACAGTTTGTTCCAGGGGGGCACCTTCACGGGCATGGTGGCCCCGGCGCTGGAGCAGGATTATATCGCCCGCCAGGTTCCCATCGAAGGCAAGGCCGGCGCGGTCTGCCTGATGCATACCCGCCTGCAACATGGCAGCGAAGCCAACCTGTCGGCTAACCGCCGCCGTGGTATTTATATCTGCGTTTACAGTGCGGCGGACGCGGTGCCCATCGCGCGCAATCCCATGCCGTCCACATTGGAAGGCACCATCGTGCGCGGCCAGGAAAGCCGTACGGCCCGCATGATCCCGTTGCAGGTGGAATTGCCGCAACAGCCTAAATCGGCCTCGTTCTTTACGGTGATCGGGCAGAAATCCGCCGGGGCCTCAGTCGGCAGTGGCGATGTGGGCGATTAGCGTTTCTCGAACACCTGGGTGCGGGCTGTGATCTTGTCGGTAAACTGATACCAGCCGCGCATCTCGATAAATTCCGGCGTTTCCAACGCCTCCGGTCCGCTAAGCTCATAGATCGCCACGTAGCATCTTGCGGACGATGTGGATTTGCCCCCCTCCCTGGTCAGGCTGGCGTCCCCGACCGAGACATAGCGGTTGCCGGACAAAACACCGGGGCAGGCCAGGGCATCGGGCAGATGTTCCTCGTCATACCATTTGTTCCAGGCGGCCTCGACCGACGGCTCGATCTCGGCATTGACGATTAACAAATATCGCGGCGCCTCAGGCATGATCGCCCTCACTTTTAAATTAGCCGTCAGGTGACCAATTCAGGAATCTTGTCACCGTTCGGTGCCTCCGGATCGGCGGGACCATCATCACCTTTCTTGCCGCTGCCGCCCTTCTTGCTAGGAGGCCGCTTCTCCTTGGCCTGGAAATCAAAGCTCAACTCACCATCGGCAACGTCAATCACCACCTGGCCGCCCTTGGCCAGCTTTCCGAACAATAATTCGTCCGCCAGAGGCTTCTTCACCTTCTCCTGGATAATCCGGCCCAGAGGGCGGGCGCCGTAAAGCTGGTCATAGCCCTTGTCCGCCAGCCAGTCGCGGGCCGCCGTACTCAGGTTGATGGCGACCTTGCGCTCGCTCAATTGATCCTCGAGTTCGTCAATGAACTTGTCCACCACCTTGGAAATCACC
>CAYWYB010000141.1:0-12735 GCA_964462145.1 uncultured Rhodospirillaceae bacterium | reverse complement strand
CCTCGCCGCCTTGCGCCAAGACCAAGTGGTGCAGGCGAGATGGCGGGCGCAGCAGATGCGGCTGCGCAATATGCGCCGCCGCCGGGCTGCCGCGCCCAGGTTGCGATAACAGACGGTCGGCGCAAGGTTCGAGCAAAGCATGCCTGACAATCAAGGTAGCCGGCAAGGTATTCGGGGATTTATCTTTAACGCGGGCTGGATCGTGGGCCTTCGTCTGGCCAACGTGCCCTTGCAGTTCATACTCTTTACCGTGATCGCCTGGCATTACTCCCTTGCGGAAGTCGGCGTTTACGCCTTGTTCAACGCGGCTTGGTTTTTTGCCCGCCAACTCGGCCCCATGGGTATGGAGCAAAGCAGTCTGCGCTTCATTCCGGCGCTGTTGGCTGACGATCGGGAGGCGCAATCACGGCGCTTCGAACGCAGGGCGAGACAGTTGGTCTTCGTCACCGTTGCCGCCATATCCTCTTTCGCCGGGATGGGCATTTTTCTTTTGGATTTGACTGATCTGTCAGGCATTACCGCCATGCAGTTCACGGTCGGACTAATCGCCTTGCCGGGCTATGCCCTGGTCGCCCTCATGTCCGGTCAATTTCGCGCCCACGGTAGAGTCCGCGCGGGACAATGGCCGGATTCGATCCTGTTTCCCATCATCGCAATGGCGATTGTTCAATTGGCCCACATGACGGAGCAGGATTCCCTGCTTTGGTTACTCGGTGCGCACGCCCTTGCAATTTGGAGCACCGCCGCCACTTATTGGCTCTTGTCTCGTTCCCATTTGGCAGGCCCCCATGCGCCCCTGACGGCGGTGGAGGTGCGGGAAATTTATACAACATCCATGACCATAGCCCTGGGCAGCGGCGTCAATGTCCTGGCCAACCGGCTGCCTTTGATCTTCGTTTCCATAATTATTGGCACACCCGCCGCCGCATTGTACGAAGCCGCCCAGCGCATCGGCGCCCTTGCCACTCTGGGCACATGGGCCGCCGGCACCGCCGTCTCTCCCATGTTGTCGGACGCCCATGCCCGAAAACAGGCGAACCGAATGCAGGATCTGCTGATCGCCGCCTCGTGGACCGCGTTCCTGCCGGCCTTGCTTATGCTAATGGGCGTCATCCCTTGGGGCGGCGCCATTCTGAGCCTGTTCGGCTCCCAATACGCCGATGCGCATTGGACCCTTGTGTTCCTGGTGGTGTTCGCCGCCATCAACGCTTCCGCCGGTCTGGCCAGCCACGCTTTCAACATGACGGGACATCAAACAATCGTCTTACGCTTTAACGCAGCGCAACTTTTGACGATTCTGATCTTCGCTCCATTGCTTATCCATCTGACCGGCATCGCGGGCGCGGCCTTGGCCGTGATGCTTGCCGCCATGGTACGTGATGTTGGCATGGGATTTCTGTTGCCGACAAAATTGCATCTGTCGCAGGGCGTTTGGTCGCGCCTGGGTGGACGCCGGGCCATGGATTTTGCGATGACAAGAATTGCCGCCCGATAATATTCAGAACCCTGGAAATCCGCCCCCATTTGGTGTACCCGATAGAACATGGAGAGGGCAAAGTGACACATCATGAACGATAGTCCGGCAATGCTTCGGCTGTTGGAGCAGTTCCACCTGGCACGGATCGTCTGTCTGGGTGACCTGATGCTGGACCGCTATGTCTACGGTGCGGTGGAGCGGATCTCGGCCGAAGCGCCGATCCCCATCGTCCGGGCCGAACGGGAAGAGAGCATGCTGGGCGGCGTCGGCAACGTGGCGCGCAATATCACCGCCGCCGGCGGCCGGGCCCATCTGCTGGCCCTTAACGGCGATGACGCCGCCGGTGCCGACGTCGCCGCGCTGCTTGCCGAAATGGGCGGAACTGATGACGGAATTGACGCCGATCTGGTAACCCAGCCGGGCCGGACCACGACCGTGAAAACACGGTATGTCGCCGCCGGCCAACAACTGCTGCGGGCGGACCGGGAAACCACCGTTGCTATCAATGACGCCGATCGCGATGCACTGCTGGCCCATCTCGACAGCGCCCTGGCGGAGGCGGACGTGCTGGTATTGTCGGACTATGGCAAGGGCGTCTTGAGCGATGAACTTCTGAGCGCCGCCATTGAACGTGCCCGCGCCGCCAACGTGCCTACGGTCGCCGACCCGAAACGCCATGACTTTTCGGTCTATGGCGGGGTGGATTTTCTCAAGCCGAACCGGGCCGAACTGGCCGCCGCCACCGGCCTGTCCTGCGATAACGACGAGCAGGTGACCCAGGCCGCACGTGCCGTGATGGCGCAATGCGACATCGGCGCAATGCTTGTCAGCCGCTCGGAGCAAGGCATGAGCCTTATTGCCAAAGAGGGCGACCCGGTGCATCTGCCCGTGCGTGCGCCGGAGGTCTTTGATGTTTCGGGTGCCGGCGACACGGTGGTTGCCATCTTCGCCCTGGCGCTGGCCGCGGGTGCCGCGCCCAGCTTAGGCGCCAGCCTAGCCAATCTGGCGGGTGCCATCGTCGTCGGCAAGGTCGGCACCGCCGCCGTCAGCCGGGACGAACTGGCCAACGGCATCCTAAGCGCCGATCTGACCCGCTCCGAGGACAAGGTTGTCTCCGCTGCCTTTGCCCGGGCCGATGTGGAACGCTGGCGGACCAACGGCTTGCGGGTTGGCTTCACCAACGGCTGCTTTGATCTGCTGCATCCGGGCCATATCTCGCTGCTGACCGAGGCCAAGGGCCATTGCGACCGCCTGATTGTCGCCATCAACGACGATGCCTCGGTCCGCCGACTGGAAAAAGGCGAGGGCCGCCCGGTCCAGACAGAGGCCGCCCGCGCCCTGGTGCTGGCTTCGCTGGCCATGGTCGACCGGGTTCTGATATTCGCCGACGACACGCCTATCCCATTGCTGGAGCAATTGCGCCCAGACGTCCTGATCAAGGGCGGCGACTATGACGTCGCTGGCGTGGTCGGTGGCGATATCGTGCAGGCCTACGGCGGTGAAGTGAAGCTGGCAGGCTTTCTCGAAGGACACAGCTCCACCGCCGTGATTGCGCGCATGGACACGGACGCGGCGGCCAAGGCCGGATCCCGCCGTGGGGAATAGCCGCGCCCGCATTGATGTTCTCATTGTCGGCGGTGGCATCGCGGGATTGTGGTTGCTGGATGAACTGCACAGACACGGCTACGCTTGCCTGCTCATAACCAAGGGCGATCTGGGCCAGGGACAAAGCATCGCCGCCCAAGGCATCATCCATGGCGGCACCAAGTATTTCGGCGAGACCGCCGTCGCCGACCTTGCCGCAATGCCGGAACGATGGCGGGCCAGCCTGGCCGGTGATACCGGGCCGGACTTAAGCGCGGCAACACCCTTGGCCACGGCCATGCAATTGTGGCTGCCGCCACAGCTTGGCGGCGGCCTACTGGCCGGGTTCTCGCAAAGGGCCATGCGGGGCAGCATGCGGGAAGCAGCCGAAGACAGCTGGCCAAGCAGCGTCGCGGGCGCCACCGGCGGCCATCTGTTCGATTTGGACGAAATTGTCATCGATGTCCCCGCGGTTCTGGCGGCACTGCATGCCGCGCACAGGGACCGAATTCGCCAAGTGCCTGATGATAGCGGTTTCGAATTGAGAAGCAGCGGCGAACAGGGCGCCATCGTCGCCGTCGACGGCCACGAAGTAGAAGCGGGCTTTTTTGTTTTTACCGCCGGTGCCGGCAATGATGAATTGCTGCGCCGGGCTGGAATGCAACAGCTGCAGGGGCAAAGCCGCCCCCTGCATCAGGTCATGATCTCGGGCATGAAAGCCCCTCTGTATCTCCATTGCGTTGGCAAGAACCCGAAACCATTGGCCACCATAACCAGCCACCCGGATGGCCAGGGAGGCTATTTCTGGTACGTCGGCGGCTTGCTGGCGGAACGAGGAATCGACCAGTCACCGGAACAGCTGATCGAAACCGCCAAGCGCGAATTGACCCGGCTGTTGCCCGGCGCCGACTTCACCGGTACGGGCTGGGCCAGCCATGCGGTCAGTCGTGCCGAACCGGCCCACCAAAGAGGCTTGCGGCCAACCTCGGCGACGGCGAAACGCTTCGGCCCGGGCATCGTCGCCTGGCCCACGAAACTGGCCTTGGCGCCGGTTCTGGCCGATAAGGTTCTGGAGATACTGCAACAGGCGCGGCTTGAACCTGGGCTCCATGATTTCGGCGGGCTCGCCAATCTGCCCCAGCCGTCAATCGCCCGCCCACCATGGCAAGAGGTGCGGCAATGGAATTGAGGCAACTTGGAGCCAGAGGGCCGTCCGTCAGTGTCCTGGCCCTGGGCAGCACCAAGTTCGGCCGCCGCGAGGGCGTCAAATATCCCAATGACTTTGCCCTGCCCACTGACGGCCAGTTGAGAGAACTATTGGCGCTGGCGAAGGCCGAGGGCATCAACCTGGTGGATACCGCGCCGGCCTACGGCAGCAGCGAGGCGCGTATTGGTGCCCTGATCGGCGCCGATGATCATTGGCGGATCGCCACCAAGGTGGGTGAGACGTTCGTCGATGGGCGCTCGCATTTTGATTTTGCGCCCAGCGCCATCCGCGCCAGCGTGGAACGCAGCAGGCGGCATTTGCGCCGGGATGTGCTCGACATCGTGCTGCTGCATTTGTCCGATGACGATACTGAAATTCTCCACGATGGCGCCGCCGTGGCAACCTTGTTGGAGCTGCGCGAACAAGGGCTGATCACCGCCGTCGGGGCATCGACGAAGAACCTCGCGGCGGGACTGGCGGCAGTGGAACAATGCGATCTGGTCATGATCACCTTGAACCCGTCTGATCGAACGCAGTTGCCGGTGCTGACGGCGGCACGAAACGCCGGCAAGGGGATCTTAATAAAAAAGCCGTTGGATAGCGGTCATCATGGCAATACAGCCGATGCCTTGGCCGCTTTGGTACGGGAAGCCGGCGTTGGCAGTGTCGTCGTGGGGACGATCAATCCCAGCCATCTGGCTGACAACTGCACGGCCGTTCGAAGGGCGCTGGCCGATGAATAAGATTTTACCAGGGGCGTAACCAGCATGGTGCGGCATAAAGGCAATAGGGGCGGCAAGGGCGGAGGCGCTGGCGGAGACGATGGCCGCGAAACCGGCTCGTTGGACGGCTTTGCCTGGCTGGCTGACCGATTGGCTGCCATGGGTCCGGCCGAGATCGCCTTTCGTTTCGAGGAGCAGTTCAAACGCGCCGTCTCGCGGGTCTATCAGCCCAATTTCGAGCGTCTGATTAAGGCTTCCCCGGATTCCCTGCCCACCATTCCAGGTCTCGCGGATGGCTTGACAGCATTGACAGATCAGCAACAGCTGCGCCGGGACTGGCGGCGGCTGGCCGAGCAGATGCGCCACGGCCGCTTTCAATCACTGGGCGTAAGCTGGCCCGACAGGCCGGGGACGCCCGACTGGCACATTGATCCCAGCACCGAAACGGCCTGGCCAAGCGACACTTATTGCTTTGATATACCCTATCGCTATGCGCCGGAGCGCGGCGACGTCAAGTTTGTCGCTGAATTAAATCGCCTACAATACCTCCAGCCCATGGCCGCCGCCGCCGCGATCGAGGATGACAGCGAGTTGGCGGCGCTGGTGGTCCGTCATATGGATTCATGGATCGCCGCCAACCCCACATATCGCGGCGTCAATTGGGTTTCCGGGATCGAGCTGGCATTGCGCGTGGTCAGCCTGTTGGTGGTCACCAGCATGATCGGCGAGAGGGCCTTTTCACCGGATTTCCGGCGCCGCCTGCTGCTTTGCCTGGCGGCCCATGGTTATTGGTTGGCACGCTTTCCCTCGCGCTTTTCCTCCGCCAACAATCACCGCATCGCCGAGGCCGGCGCCTTGTACCTGCTGGGCCGCCTGGTGCCGGCATTGCGCGATGCCGCTGCCTGGGCCGCGTACGGCAAAGGCGTCCTGGAAGAAGAGCTGGCCCTGCAGTTTCACAATGACGGCGTCGGGGCCGAACAATCGCCAACCTACGCAGCCTTTTCCCTGGAATGGTGCCTATTCTGCGCCACGGTTGGCGGACGCGTCGGAGACCCTTGGCAAAACGCCTCGTGGCACCGCATGGTGCAGGCAGGCAATCATTTGCGTGCCATCACCGACAATGCCGGCAACCAACCCCGAATCGGCGATGATGATGAAGGCCGCGTACTCTGTTCCCTGCCCGGCCCCGAAGCGCATGTCAATATTGTCCTGGGCTATCTGTCAATGGCGGCGAAGCGGCCCGATCTGGCCCCGCCCCGCGTTGAACCGCACCTCGGACACGCCCTGTTCGGCCAGCCGCAACCTGCCCGGCGCACGGCATTCGAATATGCCGCCTTCCCGGATGGCGGCTATACAGCGGTGCGGGAAAATCGCGATGGCGAGGAAAACCTGTGGGTCATGGACCATGGCCCGCTGGGTTACCTTGCTATTGCCGCCCACGGCCACGCCGATGCCCTGGCCATCTGGCTGCATATCGACGGCCGCCCGGTTCTGGTTGATGCCGGGACCTACCTGTATCATTCCGGCGGCACCTGGCGGGAACATTTCCGCTCCACCGTGGCGCATAATACCCTGGCTATGGTAAGCGAAAGTTCCTCCCTGACCGCCGGCGCCTTCAACTGGTCGCACAAGGCCGTCTGCCGCCTGCTGCGAACCAACGAAAATGCCGAGCACTGGCTGGTCGAGGCTGAACATGACGGCTATGTGGAACGCTTTGGCTACCGCCACCGTCGACGCCTTGAACGCCTGGGTGATGCCGGCGTGCAGTTGACCGACAGCCTGCTTGGCGCCGGCATTGACGAGCAGATCGAGATTGGTTTCCTGGTCGCGCCGGGCCTGGAGGTCAACCATACAGCCGATGGCTGGCTGGTCAGCGAGGACGGCAAACGCCTGCTGTTGATTTCCCATGTGGGTCGCCTGCACGGCTGGGTCGAGAGCGCCTTGGAGGACCCCAAACGCGGCTGGCATTCGCCGATCTTCGGCCAGCGGGCGGCGGCGCGGCGGCTGCTCTTTACCGGCCGCATGGGGGCGGGCGACGAAGCCACCTTTAACCTGAACACAAGGTTTTAAAGATGACGGATCGGCGCATTCATATGCTGGGCGCCCCCCTGGATCTGTTGGACATGGCGCAAACCGTGGCGCGGGCCGAGTCCGCCATGGCGGATGGCCGGCGTCTGCAACAGGTGGTGATCAATGTCGCCAAGCTGGTCAATATGCGCAACGATCCCGATCTGCGCCGGGACGTCTTTGAAAGCGACATTATCAATATCGACGGCATGGGCGTGCTATGGGCCGCGCGCCTGTTGGGACATAAGGTTTCAGAACGGGTGGCCGGAATTGATCTGATGCTGGCCTTGATCGACAGTTGCGCCCGGCGGGGCTTCAAGCCCTATTTTCTGGGCGCCCGTGACGACGTCCTGACCCAGGCCATAACGAAATTGCAGACGGATCATCCCGGTCTTGTCATCGCCGGCTGCCGCAACGGCTATTTCACGGCGGAGGAGGAGGAACAAGTGGTGGCGGAGATCGCCGGCTCCGGCGCCGATTGCCTGTTCGTGGCGATTTCCAGCCCAACCAAGGAACGTTTTTTGCATCAACACCGTGATCAATTGGGCGTGCCGTTTCTGATGGGCGTGGGCGGCTCGCTTGACGTGGTGGCGGGCAAGGTGAGCCGGGCCCCGGTCTGGATGCGCCGGAGCGGACTGGAATGGCTGTACCGTCTGGCCCAGGAGCCGCGGCGCATGTGGCGGCGCTATCTGGTCACCAATACCATTTTTCTATTCTTGCTGCTGGCTGAGTTGGCGCGGACATGGCTGAGCGGCAAGAAGAGCTAGGGGCAAAAGCCTTGGCGCGCCCGTTGTCGGGCCGGCGGATTCTGTTCCTGGCCGAAAATCTGCCCTGTCCGTTTCACACCCGCGTTTGGCAGGAAGCGCGCACCGTGCATGAGGCCGGTGCCGTCGTTTCGATCATCTGCCCCACCGCGCTCGGTTACCAGGCACGTTACGAAGAGATAGACGGCATTCATATCCACCGCCACCCCCTCCCCCTTGAAGCACGCCGCGCCGGCGGCTTCCTTATCGAATACAGCGTTGCCATGTTCTGGCAGTTCGCCCTGGCCTGGCGGGTTTTTCTGGGCCGTGGTTTCGATGTCATACACGCCGCCAATCCACCGGATCTGCTGTTCCTGGTCGGCGGCTTTTTCAAGCTGCTGTTCGGGCGCAAGTTTATCTACGACCAGCACGACATCAATCCCGAGCTTTACGAAGCCAAGTTCGGCCGACGGGATTTTTTCTATCGCCTGTTGCTGCGTTGCGAACGCTGGAGTTTTCGCCTGGCCGATATCTCCATCGCCACCAACGAAAGCTACTACCAAATCGCGCTAAAGCGCGGCGGCAGAGCCGCCGACAAGGTCTTTGTGGTACGCAATGGGCCCGATCTCGGCCGCATGCAGCCCCGGCCGCCGGATACGGAATGGAAGCGGGGCCGGCGTTTTGGGGTCGGTTATGTTGGCGTCATGGGCCACCAGGAAGGCCTGCATCATCTGCTGGCCACCGTCGATTACCTGGTCCATGGGCAAGGCCGCCAGGATATCCAATTCCTCTGCATCGGCGATGGGCCCGAGCGCACACATCTGATGGCCATGGCGCGGGATCTGGCCATTGACGACTATGTCAGTTTTCCAGGCCGCTTGCCCGATGACGAAATGGTGGCAGCGTTATGCGGCGCCGATATTTGCGTCAATCCCGATGATGCCAACGAGATGAACGACAAATCCACCATGCTGAAAATCCCGGAATACATGGCCCTTGGCAAGGCGGTGGTGCAGTTCGACCTGACCGAGGGCCGCGTCTCGGCCCAGGATGCCGCCCTCTATGCCCGGCCCAACGATGCCGAGGATCTGGGATCGAAGATCGTTGAATTGCTGGCTGATCCGGAGGCGCGCCAACGCATGGGTGCCCTGGGCCGGGCCCGCGTCGAAGAACAGCTGGCCTGGCGCCATGAGGCCCCGAAACTGCTGGCGGCCTATGCCGCCCTGTGGCCACAATCGTGACGACGGCGCCATGAACACCGCCCCCACCCGTCTGCTCGTTGCCCTGACTCTGTTGGGGCTCACCCTGGCTGTGTTCGCCCTGACGGAAAGATATCAGCTCGTGACGGCGCAAATCCTCCGTAACGGAGATTTCAGCGCCGGTCTGGAGGGCTGGCAGGTCACGAACGGGAACAAGCAGCTAGGGCTTGAACAAGGGATTCTACGCATTCGCGCCACAAGGGGCGGCGAAACGCCCGGTATCCGCCAGCAGATCAAACGAACGGCGGGAATCAAACACTTGCGGCTATCCGCCTGGGTGCGCCATAGCGGCGTCACCATCGGCCTGCGCCCCTGGAACGCTATGCGCCTATTGCTCGTGCAAAAGGATGCCCAAGGAGACGCCTTGTGGGAACTGCCGCATGTGCTGGAACAGAACCGCGGAGACAGCCCCTGGCACCGGGTCAGCAGGGTGTTTTGGCTACCCCCACGGGTCGACGCGGTGGAGGTTATGGTGGTCTTGAGCCAGGTTGCCGGCGAGATGGAGGTCCGTGACCTGAGCCTGGATGTTGTTCAGCAACGCCAATCGTTCAGTATCATGCGTTACGGCCTGATCGCGGCCTGGCTGTTACTGGCGCCCTGGCTGGCCTGGCCACTTTTCCGTGCCGGCCGCCATCGTCACGGGCGCCTGGCCGTCGCCATAATGTCGTTGGCAATTCTGGTCGGCACCCTGACCCCACACACGGCGAAAAATGAGCTGCGCCGCCTGGCCAAGAGCGCGTTTCATTCCGAATTGGCGGTCAGCATCAAGGGAATGGTGAAAACGACGGTGAAGTCCGCCACACCCGACATTGTCCGCGAGGTCCGCAAAGCCCGCCGGGATGGCGTTGCCGGCGTGCCCATTGGCCAGATTTGGCGCGCCGTACATAAGCTGGGCCATCTAGGCCTGTTCGCACTGCTAGGCCTGGCAAGCACATTGGCCTGGCGCAGGCAAAGCTGGCAGCGCCTGGGCCTGTACCTTTTCGCTTTCGCCATAACAGCGGAGACATTGCAGTTGCTATCCCTGGACCGTTCGGCTCACCCCCTGGACGCGGGCCTGAATGTCCTGGGTGCCGCCGCCGGCCTGGCGCTTGGCTCGCGCCTGTTTTCACGCCCGGCGACGGTCAAGGCCCAGGATCCTCCCAACGCCTGAGGCGTTTGGCGGCGTTGCGGGCAAAACGCAGGGTGACCTCGCGCCGCCGGCTGGCATGCAGGGGCTTGGGGTTGCCCGGCGCCGGACGGGCGATATCGCCTGAATAGGCATCGGCCAGAATCAGGCCGGCGTCGTCGGGCAATATCTCGACCGGGAAATCCAGCGGCACCGCAAAATAAAACAGATCGCAATATTCGAGATATTCGGGCCATTTCTGATCCGAGCGAAAGTCCGCCACTCTGCTTTTGATCTCGACAATAACGATGCGGCCCTTGCGGTCGATCCCGGCCAGCTCGGCGCGGCGGCCCGAGCGCAAGGTAAATTCCGTTAGACTGTCATAGCCCAGATGGGTCAACAGTCGGCCCACGCCGCGGGCCAACTGTTGTGCCGTGTCATCTCTTACCTTGTCATCCCCCACCATTCTATCCCCTGGCCGGCGCCATCACGGATGCTAGCCACGCTGTATGAGATATTTAGGGTTGGCCAGGGCGATTTTATCCTCCGCCGTCTTGCGCAGATGGTCCAGCACGGCGCCGCGCTGCTCGTCCATCTCCCCCGAGCGGATGGCCCGCGAAAGCGCGGCGTTCATCTCGCCAAGATCGCCGTCCTGGCCCAACAGATCCCGCAAGCGCTGTAACTCGGCGGCATCCATAGGCCCGCCGTCCGCCATGGTGCGCTCGACAATGGCCAGGGCATTGATGGCGACCCGGGTGTGAAAGGCCAACTGTCCTTCAACGTTCGGCGTGACATGATCGGCCAGGAATTCCCGCACGGCCTCAACCAGTTCGGCGGCGGTGGGTCTATCAGTTGGCATTGTTAGGTCCTTCCATGCTCAATCAAGCAATTGCAACAGATCATACTCGGTCTCCGCCGCGCGCCGGCCGATGCCGGCATATTCAACGGTGCGCTGCTCACCATCAAGATGCGTGAAACAAAGGATCATGCACAGGATGCCCCAGCGCAGGGTGCCGAAGACCTGCCAGAAATAAATTTCCTCTTCGTCGAGACGGCCGCCGCCACCCGCTTCGTAACCATCGATCATGGCGGCGACATCGCCAAAACCGCCGACGATATTGTCATGATAGCCGTAGCGCCAGGAACGCACGCACATCCAGCCCAGGTCACTGCTGGGATTGCCCAGATGGGCGGATTCCCAATCCAGCACGCCGATCAAACCGTCCTGATCGACCAGGATATTGCCATTTCGAAAATCCCCATGGCACAGGGCATAGCGCTCGCCCGCCAGCTCCAGCCGTTCCTGCAACCAGCGGAAGCCATATTCAAACCCCGCGTGGGGCTGGTGAAAGGAATCCATGATGGCGCGGTAATGCAATAACTCCTCCGCCGCCGGCAAACCCCGCATGGTAGGCAGGTTTTCCAGGGGGATGGTATGGAAGCGCCCGGCGGCATGGCCGATCTGGTAAGCCAGTTTTGGCCGGGCGCCGGCATAGGCATCGTCGCGCACGATACGCCGGCCCAAAGCCTCGCCCACCAGGCGATGGGTGAAGAAACCTTCGGTGGTACGTTCATCCTTGTGCAAAAAGAACGGTACGCTAGGCATGGGCACCCCGGCCTCGCCGGCCAACTGCAATAGCCGCCCCTCGACCAGGCGCCCAACGTTCAGGCGGCCCTCGGGCACGCCCTCGAACTGCTTCTCGACCTGCCGATCCATGGGGTCGCGCTTCAGGATCAGGGGCTGGCGGGCGCCATCGGGCTTCAGGGCATCGAACGACCAGGTCTCGCGGCTGGCGCCGCCCGACAGGCGCACCAGACCCTCGACCGCCGTGCCGGGACCATATTCCTCGGCCAGCCGATCACGCAGAACCGCCATCAACTGTTCACCGGCGGTTAGTTTTGGATCTTGTACGGCCTCGGCCATCAGTCCACCAACTGCAACATGTCGTACTCACCTTCGATGGAACGGCGGCCAATGGAGACCTTTTCGACCGATCGTTCGCGACCCTCGATATGGGTAAAAGCCAGCATCATGCAGATCACACCCCAGCGCATGCAGCCGAACACTTCCCAAAAGCGCAAGGTCTCCAACGAAACGCGGCCGCCGCCGCCGGCTTCGTAACCATCAAGCAGATCCTGCACCTCGCCGAAACCACCCACCGGATTGTCGTAATAGCCATAGCGCCAGGCCCGGATACAGATCCAACCAAGATCCGATACCGGATTAGCCAAATGGCCCAATTCCCAGTCCAGCACGCCGCGCAGGCCGTCGCCATCGACCAGCAGATTGCCGTTGCGGTAATCACCATGGGACAGCCCCCAGTTATCGCCTGCCAGCTCCAAGCGCTCTTGCAGCCAATGAATGCCGTATTCGAAACCGGCGTGGGGTTGTTTGACCGAATCCATGACGGCCAGATTGTAATCCAGCGCCTCCGCCGGGGTGAAGCGGCGTAAATCCGGCAGGCGCTCAATCGGAATATTATGAAACCGCGCCGCCGCCTCGCCGCATTGAAAGGCCAGCTTTGGCCGGGCCCTGGCAAATTCATCCTCGCGCACGATGCGCCGGCCCAG
>CAYWYB010000140.1:0-12856 GCA_964462145.1 uncultured Rhodospirillaceae bacterium | reverse complement strand
GCCTTTTTCCCTACGTTCACGGCACGGCTGATCTGAAGGACTGGCTGGGCGCGGGCAGTCTGGAAATGGTCTTGATCAATGCACCCGCCGGCGATTGGAGCAACGGCGAGAGGGGCCTGACCTGCCTGCCCGACCGCAAAACGGAATTCCGCGACGGCATCGGCCAAGCCATCGAGTATGCCCAGGCCCTTGGCTGCCCGAGAATCCATGCCGTTGCCGGCCTGGCGCCCGATGGCGGCCCGGCCCGGACTGCTTATGAAGATACCTATAGAGAGAACCTGGCCTGGGCGGCGGATCAACTGGCGCCGCACGGCCTGGACCTGATGATGGAGCCCATTAACGGCAAACGCGATGTGCCGGGCATGTTCCTGCAAACCACCAGCCAGGCCAGAGGCATCATGGCCGAGCTGGGGCGGCCAAACCTACGCCTGCAGTTCGACGTCTATCATGTGCAGATCATGGAGGGCGATCTGGTGCGCCGATTCGAGGACTGTCTGCCCGATATCGGCCATGTGCAAATCGCAAATCCGCCTGACCGGCGGGAGCCGGACGAGGGCGAGATCAATTTTCCATATCTGTTCAACGCCATTGATGCCGCCGGCTACGGTGGCTGGATCGGCTGCGAATATAATCCCCGCGCCGGCACCGCCGCCGGCCTCGGCTGGGGCGCGGACCATGGCCTGACAACGGACTAGTGTCCTGAACCAGTCTCCAAGCCAGATACTGCTATTGCTGCCTTCCCTTAGCGCGGCGCTATTGTTTCTGTTGAGCCGGCACCGGGCGCCCTATCCCGGCAGCCCATTGATCAAGGCATCGGTTTGCGCGCTATTGGCGGTGCTGGCAATTCCCGCCGCGCCCCTACTGGCCCTGGCGTTGGCTCTCTCGGCATTGGGTGATTGGTTCCTGGCCTTGCGCCATGAGCGGCACTTTCTGCATGGCCTGATCGCTTTTTTGTTGGCGCATCTTGTCTATACGGCGATCTTCGCCCAGGCCTGGGCCCCATCGACGATCGGCTTTTGCGGCGCGGGGGCGGTAATGCTGGCGGGGATCGTCTTGGCGGCCTGGCTTTATCCCGGCCTGGGCAAAATGCGGCGGCCGGTACTTGCCTATACATTTGTCATCGTGGGCATGGCTGTCATGGCCATGCTGACGGATTATTCCGCCGGCTTGCTGGTGCCGGGCGCATTGTTGTTCATGTTTTCCGACAGCTGTATCGCCATCCGCCGGTTCAAATTCGACTTCCCATTCAGCGGCGAACTGACCTGGGCAACATACTATGGCGGCCAGTCTCTAATGTTTCTCGCGGTCATGAGCGGCTAATTTCCATACCTCAGGGCCCGATTTCGGGCCTATCTGAAAAAAATCATACAATTTCCTGAATTTAGACGTTGACGTAACGTCCTTAACAACATTGTAATGGCGGTGACTTCAACCTACGGAAATGTTCAGGGAGGCTATCGTGGGACTTAAAGGACTATTGAAACTATCTACGGCTGCCGTGGTGTCATTGACACTGGTGGCTGGCGCTTCTTCATCCGCCAATGCGGTTGGGAAAGTAAAATGGAAAATGCAAAGCGCGTTCGGCTCTAAACTGTCGATCATCGGCGAAGTGGCGCGGCGTTATCAGGACATCATCAAGGATATGTCCGGCGGCGCGATGAAGATCAAATTCTTCGAGCCTGGTTCCTTGGTGCCGACCCTGCAGGGTTGGGACGCGGTCAAGGCCGGTTCCATTGACGCCATGTGGGGCACGGCCGGCTACCATGTTGGCAAATACCCCGCACTTTCGTTCTACACCGCGGTGCCTTTCGGCCCTCGTGGCGGCGAATTCCTGGCCTGGCTGGAATATGGCGGCGGCGATCAGATTTATGACGAACTCTATCACGAGAATGGCGTGCATGGTTTGCATTGCGCCCTTATCGCGCCAGAGACTTCGGGCTGGTTCCGCAAGAGGTATAACTCCATTGCCGAACTGAAGGGCCTGAAAATGCGCTTCTTCGGTCTGGGCGCGGTCGTGATGACCAAGCTTGGCATCTCCACCCAGCTGCTGGCCGGCGCGGACATTTATCCCGCTCTGGAACGTGGCGTGATCGACGCGACGGAATTCTCCATGCCTTCGATCGATTATGACCTTGGCTTCTATCAAATCGCCAAGTTCAACTACTTCCCCGGCTGGCATCAGCAATCGTCGGTTGGCGAACTGTTGATGAACAAAAAGGGCTGGGACGGTCTGGACAAACAGCAGCAGGCGATTATCAAAACCGGTTGCGGCGATTCCATCACCTGGTCGAACACCCGTTCGGAAGCCAAGCAGTTTGAAGCCATGGCCAAGTTGAAAGCCAAGGGCGTGACCTCCGTACGTTGGTCCGATGCCGATCTGGCCATCTTGAAGAAGGCTTGGGACGAAGTGGTGGTCGAAGAATCCGCCAAGGATCCCCTGTTCAAGAAAGTGCACGCCAGCTATTCCGCTTTCCGTGCCAAATACAAGATCTGGAAAGATCACGGCTATCTGAACTAAGACACGGACTTGACCATATAGGGTCAAGACTGCAATAAAGCTGGGCCCCGGTTTATCCGGGGCCCAGTGATATTGACGACCCGAATTTGACGACCAAGACGGACGACCACAAATAAGAATCACGCCGCGTATATTCGTTTAGAGAATTGCATCAATCTGACGTTTGACGGCAACAATCCCGATAGACACCAATGTAACCGGCACGATGCGCCGGGACGGAAATCAAACCATGGAATTTATCTCTGAGTATCTTCCGATTGTTATGTTTTTGAGCCTGGCGGGGCTGCTGTTCACCGGTTATCCGGTGGCCTTCATCCTCGGCGGCCTTGCGATTGCCTTCGGCTTGATCGGCCATGGCCTCGATATGTTCAAACTTATCGAGTATTTCAATTTCATGCCGCGTATCTGGGGCATGGCGGCGGAAAACTTGGTGTTGGTGGCTGTGCCAACGTTCGTTTTCATGGGCACCATGATGGAACGAAGCGGTATAGCCAACGAGATGCTGTACTGCTGTCAGGTGCTGTTGCGCCGGGTGCCGGGCGCCCTTGCCCTGGCCGTGACCGTGATGGGCACGATCCTGGCGGCAATGACGGGCATTATCGGCGCCTCGGTGACCATGATGACCGCCTTGGCCCTGCCGGTGATGCTGCGTCAAGGTTACCATCAGACCCTTGCGACCGGCGTTATCGCGGCATCGGGCACCTTGGGTATTTTGATCCCGCCCTCGATCATGTTGATCATCATGGCCGATCTGCTGTCGATTTCCGTCGGCACCCTGTTCATGTCGGCGATTATTCCCGGCCTGGTACTGGCCGCCATGTATCTGGTTTTCGTGACAACCTGGGCCACCGTTAAGCCAAGCATCGCACCGCCCCTGCCGCCCGAGTTGCTGCACGTGCCGTCGAATGAACTGGGCCCGCTATTGGTTCGGGGCTTTTTCCCGCCGGTCTTTTTGATCGCCTTCATTAAAGGTTCGATCCTGTTGGGCTGGGCAACGCCTTCGGAGGCGGGTGCCGTGGGTGCCTTTGGCGCCATGGTCATCGCCGCGTTCAAAGGCACCTTGAAGTGGGATATCGTAAAGGGTGTCTGCCAGTCTTCCGGCCTGACCATCGCGATGATCTTCTTCATCGTCATGTCGGCGACCTGCTTTGCCTACGTCTTCCGCTCCCTGGGCGGCGATGACGTGGTCGAGGAATTGATCCTGGAAGCCGGCCTTGGTTCCTGGGGCCTGTTGTTCCTGATCATGGCGATCGTCTTCTTCCTGGGCTTCTTCCTTGATTGGGTCGAGATCACCCTGATCGTGCTGCCGGTGTTCGCGCCGCTGGTCGCCGGGTTGGATTTCTCCGGCCACGTGGCGGATGAAGCGGTGGTTTACTGGTTCACGGTTCTGGTTGCCATCAATCTCCAGACATCGTTCCTGACCCCACCATTTGGCTTTGCCCTGTTCTATATGAAGGGCATCGCGCCAAAGGAAGTGGATATCAAAAACATCTACCTGGGCATCATACCGTTCGTGCTCATCCAAGTGCTTGGCGTTATCCTGGTGTTGATCTGGCCTAAGATCGCGCTGTGGCTGCCTGGCATAGTGTACGCTTAGATTGGAGGCGAAGTGATGACGGAACAAACAATGGCTACCCGCGAGATGAGCTCTCATCCCCTGGTGCTGCTGTCCTACAAGCTAAGAAATGTGGTGGAGTTTTTTGGCCAGCGGGGCGCCTACTTCATCCTGCCGCTGGTGATATTCACCATGGTGGATGTTTTCGGCCGGAAGCTGACCAATACACCGCTCGATTTTCAGCTTTGGCTGGTGGAGAACGTTAGTAAGTATTTCCAGTCCACCATGTTGCAGGAGTTGGAATGGCATGTGCATACAGCGTTGTTTTCGCTGGTTCTGGGCTATGGCTTTACGCGAAACCGCCATGTCCGGGTTGATCTGGTCCGAATGCACCTGCAGACCAAGATGCAGGCCCTTATCGAGTTTATCGGCACCACCTTCTTCATGATCCCTTACACCATCGTGGTGATCTATTTCTGCTATGTCTTCACCTACGATGCCTATATCACCAACGAGGTCTCGGCCTCCCTGGTGGGCATGAGCCATCGTTGGGTGATCAAGACAGTCCTGGGCGTGGGCCTGATCGTTGCCTTGCTCTCGGGCATTGCCGTGTGGTTGCAAACCGTGCTGGTGCTGTTCGGATCAAAGGATATACGGTTCGAGCTGATGACCCTGGAATGGCCCGAGGATATGGGCGACGGCGTCGAAGGCTATAAGCGCATGGTCCTCGAAGATGCGGAGACCGACATGAAAAAGATCGGCGAGAGCGGCAAGGGTTAACCTGTCAGTCTACCGAAACAAAAACAAGAAAAGCCCCCGGCGGATTGTCCGGGGGCTTTTTTTATGTTCGATAGGTAACGCGGCCCGGGGAATGATGCCGTGGCACCACGCAACGGCGGCCAAAACCGCGTGAAGCCCCGCCTATTTTTTCTTGCCCCTATTTCTTGCCATGGAATTGTATTTTTTCCGCCAGCAATCTTTCCAGCTCCGGCGCCGACATGGCGAAATAGGAAATCGGCACATGGATCGAGGGCCAGCCCGTCATCTGGCCTTCGAACTTGGCCACCTGGGGCGAAAAAGCACCGAACAAGCCGACCCGCCGGCGCATATGACGGGCTGCCTGCTCACCCAGTTCGTTCTCGTCCACAGCAACCATCAGGACCTTGCGCAGCAGCGTCGCCTTGGAAGTGCCGATGCCGACCACCGCCTGCCAGGGTATCAGGCCCACGTCCGGGCGGCGGCAACGGATACCCTCGTCATCAATGATCAGAACAGGCTTTTTATCGAACGCCATTTGCAACAGGGTGAAGGCCGTCAAACCGCCGATAAAGGCGGCGGCCAGATGCAAACCCGTGCCGCCGCCGAAGATATCAGTACCCGTCAACGCGGCATAGAGCGCCGCGATGGCCGCCAACAGGCAAGGTGTCGCCAAAATCCCTAACTTGATTTTCGAATTATAGGCAATGATCGGCTCTTCGCTAGGCCTCGCCCGTTTTCGTCGCCCAGCCTGACCTTCTCTCGTTTCGCTTCGTTGCCGCTTCATTCACGCCCCATAATTCAAAAACGTTAAACCGTCACTATGTTCCGGGCGGCATCGCACCCAGATGATCGATAACCTTCTGCACACCGGCGACTTCTTCCGCCGCGACGATCATCGCCCGGCGTTCCGCCTCCGTCTCGACCCAGCCCCACAGCTCCACCACGCCATCGGTAACAATAACATTGGTCGCGGCGTGGCTGGTCCAGCCTTTACCCTGCAGCGCCTCGTATACCGCCTGGCGAACCGTACGGTCGTCGGCGGTGGGTGCGGCGGGGCCATCATCGCGGTGGCCGGCCAAGGCTTGTAGCAGATTACCGCGGGATACGATACCGACCAGAACGCCATCACGCAGCACCGGGACGCGTTTAATCCGGTTTTCTTCCAACAGCCGGGCGATTGTGGTCGTTACGGTGTTTTCATCAATGGAAACAATGTTCCGGGTCATGATATCGGCAGCGGTGCGGCCATGGGCCTTGACGAAATCCTTGGCATCCTGTTCCGGTGTCGAGACCAGGCGCAACCACCACGAACGCCGCGCTTCACCCGCCAGACCGGCCTGCTGCAACAAATCGCCCTCGCTGACCATGCCCACGGGCTTGCCACTGGCATCAACCACGGGCACGCCGCTGATATTCTTGTCGATCAATAACTGGGCGATGCTGGCAATATCGGCATCCGGATTAATGGTGACAACATTCGCTGTCATGATATCTCTCGCGCGCATGGTTTCTTTCCTCTCCATTGCTTCGGCGTCATGTTCACGGCTGAACGCAACCCCTAGTGATAATATGGTGCCGTGGCCGCAGGAAAAACATGACCTGCGTCAATAAGTGACAATATTGATTCAGGCGCCAATCCATGAGCAATCGGTTCACGTGATGTTGATTCGATGATGAACTGCCAAAAGCAGGCAAGGACGCTATACATTGCTCATGCGGATTGGACGAGGATGAAGAGCGATGCCCAGGCATTCATGGTTTGGTATACGGCCGGTCCCGGTCATGGCTGGGGCGGCGGCAATGATATTGCTGCTTATTTTCCTTGGCACCGGCGGCGGGGCCACGCCACGGGGCGTCGTGGCGCCGGAACAGGCATTGCATCTGGCGCGCGACGGCAAAGTTACGATCATCGATATCCGCCGGCCGGAGGAATGGCAGGAAACCGGCATTGCAAGCGGGGCCAAGCGGGCCACGATCCGCCACAGACAGGGTACCGCCGGCTTTCTCGACCGTATTGCAAGTCTGACCAAGGGCGATAAGACTGCACCGATCGCCCTGATCTGCGCCGGCGGCGTGCGATCCAAACATGCCAGCCGGTTACTGCGCGGCCGTGGCTATACGCAGGTTCTGGACATCAGCGAGGGCATGCTGGGCAATGGCAAAGGCGCCGGCTGGATAGGCCGGAAGCTACCCGTCAGCCCCTGTCCGGACTGCGAATAGCCGGCCTATTGTTCTCGTCAAATCGCGACCATCCACCGCTACCATGTTCAGGAAACCTGTGCTAGGAAGGGCCCGCGTGGCTGATGCCACCACTCAATCAATGCCTGTTTCGCCGTAAGGAGATCCAAATGCGAAAGTTTCGTTTGCCGGTGGTTATAGCCGCCATCGCCATGTCCTTGACCTTTAGCGCGGCCAATGCCGCCGATGTCAAGAAAGGCAAGAAAGTATTTAAGAAATGCAAGGCTTGCCACACCCTGAAAGCAGGCGGCAAGAACAAGGTCGGACCGAATTTGCACGGCGTAATGGGACGTGAGGCAGGCAAAGTAAAAGGTTTCAAGTATTCCAAGGCCATGCTGGCTTCGGGAATCGTCTGGGATGATGCCGCGTTGGATAAATTTCTGACCAAGCCGAAGAAGATGCTCAAGAAAACAAAAATGGCGTTTCCCGGCCTTAAGAAAAAATCGCATCGGGACAACTTGATCGCGTATTTGAAAGAAGCGACGAAATAGACATTTTTTGGCGGATTTCCGCCTAGTTGCACGACATTAGAGCCGGCGCCCCAAAAGGCGCCGGCTTTTTGCTGACCGGTTAACCAAAAGTTATCCGAATCCGCCTTATTTTTGCTGTGGAACCGCGCCGCACAAGTCTGGGTTCCATCGGACATTAAATTCTATCCGGGATCGCAAAATGGCACAGCCTGCACGCCAGGCAGCAGCAACCGATGACGCCGGGCAAGCTGGGCTTGCCGAGGCGGACAGCGGGACGGAGAATGGAGCCGCGGCAGCGGATCTCTCCGCATTGATGCGGTCGTGCCGATGGGCAATCGAAGAAGAACGGCTGCATGAGCTGCGAATCCCGTTGGCTAACGGCGTGCCTGCCTACGCCGAATTTCCGGGCCCAGTGGAAACCGTCTTTACCAATGGCAATCAGGCCGCGGCCATGCCTGACGATGATGCGGCGATCACCCGCTTCATGTCGGCCTACGGTAATTCACTGCTTTGCTATGGCTACCCTTATTTACAATTCGCCGATGGTTCGGTCCGGCCACTGTTCCTGATGCGGGCCAGGGTCGAGGACGACACGCTGTGTCCCGATCCCGACGGCTATATGAAAGTCAATTGCGCATTGCTGCATGACCTTGGCGTCGAGCCCCTGCAAATTCAGGGCCTGGCCCATCAAATGGCCGACCCCGCCATGCCGTTCGCGGACAAGCTGACGGTCGTTGCCAAGCGCCTTGATTTGAAGGAAGGGCGCTTCGATACCCAGGCCCTGGACGAGATTATCGCGCCCGGCGCCTTGGGCCGCATGCAATGGCGTAACCGGCCGATTCTGGCATCGGCGACCATGCCGCCGTCGATCTCCGCCTTGTTGCGGGACTTGAACGATTTGAGCCAGCCCGATATTCAACAACGGATCGCCAGCACCGCCCTGGGCGGCATCCAGAACACGGCCATCGACGACGCCCCCCAGAATCCCGAAAACCCCGAGACCGTGAACGGCGCGGCGCCGCAACTGGCGCAACCGGAGCACTTGGATGGCCCCATGGTGTTCGATATGCATCGCCTTGGCTATAGCCAGACCCAGACGGTCCGGGCCGGCATGAAGCATCCGCTGCTGGCCGTGACCGCGCCACCCGGTACCGGGCAGATGGCAACGGTGGTCAACCTTATCGCGACAGCGGTAATGAATGGGCAAAGCGTACTGTATACGGCGCGGCGGCGGGAAACCGTGGATGCCATGACCAAACACCTGAACGCCTGGGTCGGCCGGGGCATGTCCGCCGTGGTGCGGGTTGGTGACGGCGCGGTCAATGAAGCCTGCCGTGCGGAGATCACCGCCACCTTGCGCAAGATTCTGCAGCCCGAAGCCGAGGCGTTCGATCCGGATAACCCTGATGCCAAGGCCAGCCAGGAAGAGAAAAAGGCGCCGTCACGGGAAAAACCGACCCTCAAGGACATGCAGGAACTGGACCGCCTGCCAGCCGCCGATACCGAAGGCATAGAGCCATTGCGTGCCGCCCACCAGCGGCTGGCTGATTTAAATGCCCTGGTGCGGCAGGAAGCGTTCGAGCTGGGCCTGGGCCAGTTGCCGCCCGCCCAGCGTATGACATCCTGCCCCAACCGCCAGACCCTACAGGAATGGCGGGACGAGGCCGCCATTCTGCGAGGTGAAAAGAGCGGCGGCCTGGGCAAGATGATGAAAGGCATGCTGTCCCGAAACGACGGCCGTGACGAATTGTTTGCCGCCATCCGCAGCGCGGTTGCCAAGCTCCCCCCCGTCATCGCCGAACAGGCGGCGGAAGCCCTTGACGGCGAAGACGAACTGGACGGCATCACCGAAGGCCTGGAGGTGCTGGGGATCTATTACGACTGGCGGCAGAAAGTCGCCAAACGGGATAAGGCCGCGCAGGACGTGGTTCGTTTCAAGGATTGCCGGACTCTGGAATTGCAGGCCATGAACCAATCGGCCCGGAAAATCTCGGGGGTGCGCGAGCTTTACCGCGACTATTGGAACGACAAACTGGAAGACGATCCGGGCGTATTGGAACATCAGGTATCGACGTTCTTCGACCTGATCGACAAGCGCAACGAGGGTGACGTAAACGAGACCCGCGCCCACAGATCGCAACGCTTGGCACAGGCCGTCGGCATTCTGGCCGGCCAACTGCCGGTTTGGACCTCGACCATGGACGAGATTGGCCAGGCCCTGCCGCTGGAGCCGGCCTATTTCGATCTGGTAATCGTCGATGAAGCGGATCTAGGCGATTTGGGCGTGGTCATGCCGGTCTTGTATCGCGGCAAACGTGCCGCTGTATTCGGCCTAGCACGGCACGAACGCCGCCTCTCTCCCCTGCCCCCGGAATGGGAAGCAAAACGCACATTTACGCAGCCGACCGCGAATGTGGAACTACCGCCCGCCTCGCGGACGGCCATGGGCAACCTCGCCGCTCTGCTTGGCAGCCAGAACCGCCTCCACACCCTGGTCGAACATTACCGCTCACACCCGCGCATCGCCGAGTATCTGTCCTCTACCTTCTATGACAACGCGATGTCGGTGCAGACCAATTTCCGCAAATTACGTTCCGATGCACCGGACAATCAATTGGGCGTGCAATGGCATCACGTTCGAGGCCGCATGACCGTTGTTAACAACGGCAGCGTCAACGAATCAGAGGTCAAGGAAACCGAAAAGCTGATCCGCGAGTGGGTGAATTGCGGCCTGTTCCGCGGTCTGCCCCGGCGCTCGGTGGGTATCGCGACACCGATCAGCGGCCAGGCGGAGCAGATCCGCGAAGTTCTGAAACGCGGCGTTTTTGGTGACAACGTGCGAGATCGCATCACAGTTGGGACGCCGGATCTATTCCTTGGCCGTCAGGTGGACTTCATCGTGCTATTGCCGGGCTTGGCCCCCGATGCCCCTCATGCCCTCAACAAAGCCCTGGCCGAGGCCGAGGATTTGTACCATGACGTGATCGGCGCGGCCCGTCTGGGCCTGCATATCGTCGGCGACCGGGATGTTTGCAAGGATATGGGGGCGTTTTGTGCCGCCCTGTCGAACTTCGCGGAAGATCCGCCCGCCTTTGATGAAAACGGTGAAATTATCACCGACGATTTCGAAACAAAATTCGACAACGCCTTCGGCGACAAACAGGCCCAGGCGCCGCTTAACCCATGGCCGGCCCTGCGCCAGATGCTGTTGAGCGCGGGTTATCCATTTCAATGCAACGTGGCGGAAGGCGAACAAACCCTCGCCATTCGCCTGATGTCCCCCTTGGGTGGCCGTTACAACATCGAAATCGCCACGCCGTTGGAAGCCATCCGCGGCGCCCACGAATTGGAGGCCGAAAACAGCCACGACGAAATCGTGACTGGACGGGGTTATAATGTCCTGCGCTTGACGCCGTCCGAGATCCTGGAGAAAAGCAATTTCATCGTCGAGCGGCTGCAACGGATGGTCTAAACGGGGGCCCGGCCTAGTGTGATGAAATCGCCATGCGCTTGAATTGAGACATCTGAACACTGTAGAATCGGACAATGTCTCCAGCACACGGATTTCAACGTCGCTCTTTTGTTTGCTCTGTCTGTACTTTCGACCAAAAACGATAATCAGGTTAGGGAAATGACGGCTAGTAATCAGGCGCTCGAATTCCTTGAGTTCGTGGAGCGGCAACCACGCCAATCCGTGCGTCAGCTGATGGACAAGGTGCTGTTAAAAAGCCGCCTCATGACCGGTGCCGAAGCCGGCACCATTTTTATCGTCCGAAAAAAGGGCCCGCAACGTTGGCTGGAACCAATCAGCCTGCAGAACGATGTGGTCCGTATCGGCGGCAGGGATTTTATCGTCCCCATCACAACGAAGAGCATCGCCGGATTCGTCGCCTCATCAGGCGAGTTCGTGCGGATCAGGGATGTCTACAAAATTACCACCAAACGTCCCTACAGCTTCAATCCGGACAATGAATTGTCGAATTATCACACTGCATCGATGCTTTGTTTCCCGTTGAAAAACTATCAGGAACAAGTGATCGGCGTTGTGCAATTGATCAACCGCCGCATCCCCGAAGAGAGCAAACCCGTGCCGTTCGGGGACGAACAGGTACAATTGGTAACGCCCATCGCCCGCGTCCTCGCCAGCCATATCGAACGGGCGGATATGCTGGAACATATCCGGCAAAAAAACAGCCGGCTGCGCCAGCGTAACCGCGAGCTGGGCGAACAGCGGGCCCAGGTCCTGGCCCTGCAGGCGGATACCGAAGAAGCCTTTCTGCTATCCATCCAATTGCTGGCGCGGGCTTCGGAAATCCATGACGAAGGCACGGGCAATCATATTGTCCGGGTCAATGAATACAGCTATTTCCTGGCCAAGGAATATGGCATGCCAAAGGCCTTTTGCGACGAAATCCGCTATTCGGCGCAGCTGCATGACGTGGGCAAGATGAGCGTTGATGTCGCCGTTCTGAAAAAGAAGGGCGGCCTGGACGCCGACGAACGGGCCGAGATGGATAAGCATTCGTTCTATGGTCATCAAATTCTGGAGGCCGCGCCGCGTCTGAAAATGGCGGCGGAGATCGCCCTTCATCATCATGAAAAGTGGGATGGCGGCGGCTATCCCATGGGCGCGGCGGGAGAGGATATTCCCCTGTCGGCACGGATCGTGGCGATCGCCGATATCTATGACGCCTTGCGTTCGGAACGCCCGTACAAGCCTGCCTTCAGCCACAAAAAGACCATCGATATCATGCTGCACGGCGATGACCGGATCGACCCGGCCAGCCATTTTGATCCGGAATTGATGCGCCTGCTGGCGAAACGGCATCAAGGCATGAACGCAATTTACCGCCGTCTGAAAGACTAGCTGGTATTGGCGGGATAAATGCGGGCTATACGTGTCATAAAGCGTCAGATGGTGTACGTCATTCCGGCCCTTATGCTGTTGGCGGCCCTTGGCCTGCGCCTGGAGGAGCCACAATTCCTGCAGGTTTTTCGCCTGAAGCTGTTTGATTTATACAATCAACTGCAGCCGCGGGAATACCAGCCCGTGCCTGTTGCCATTCTTGATATTGACGACGAAACCCTGGCCCGCGGCGGCCAATGGCCGTGGCCGCGCAGCCGCTTGGCCGAAATGCTGGCTCGGCTGTTCAACGGCGGCGCCAAGGTAGTCGCCTTCGATATGGTTTTCGCCGAGCCGGACCGGACGTCGCCTCGGCAGGCATTGTCGATCTGGTTGAACCAGCCAAAGCTGGATTTCGATAAATTGACGCCGGAGGCGCGGGCATTTTCCAAGCCGTAAGTAGAATCAATCCG
>CAYWYB010000139.1:0-12862 GCA_964462145.1 uncultured Rhodospirillaceae bacterium | reverse complement strand
GTTCCCGCCCACTTTTCCTAAAAGACTTTTTTTCGCTATATTTTTTTCTAACTTTGTTTGATCACTTGTATTGATACCGTCGCCGATATATCCGGCGTCAGCCTTGCCAAGTGCAAGAGATAGCCAGAGGAACAGATGATTTCGCGCCTTTTCAAATGGTTCTGGTCCCCCACAAAGCGATATGCCTGGGGCGGCATCTTTATCGTTGGCGGTCTCGCCGGCATCATTTTCTGGGGCGGCTTCAACACCGCGATGGAAGCCACGAATACCCTGGATTTCTGCATCTCCTGTCACGAGATGAAGGACAATGTCTATAGCGAATACAGACAGACCATTCATTTCGAGAATCGCACCGGTGTGCGCGCCACATGCTCCGATTGCCACGTCCCCGACCCTTGGATCTACAAGGTTGTCCGTAAGATTAAAGCCTCGAACGAGCTGGTCCACAAGGTTCTCGGGACCGTTGATACGCAGGATAAATTCGAGGCCAAACGCCTGACCCTGGCAAAGAATGTCTGGCGCGAGATGAAAGAAAACGATTCACGCGAATGCCGCAACTGCCATTCCTGGGAGTCGATGTCAGGTTCCCTGCAAAAACGCCGTGCCAAAAAACGTCATGAAGCCGCCCGCCTGGAAAACATGACCTGCATCGATTGTCACAAGGGCATCGCCCATCGCCCGGTACATAAATTACTGGACGAAGACGACGATCCCTATGATGGCAAACCAGATAACCGCCGCCTGAAATCGAAAGCGGCCGTGATCGCGGAAAGCATCAAGAAAGACATGGCCAAGGCCGTGGCCCTGAAGAAGGCGGCGGAGAAGGCAACCGCGGCGGCGGCGGCGGCGGCAGCGAAAGCCGCGGCCGAGGCCGCGAAACGGCCCCCGACGCCACAGCCGGAACCGGCCAAGCCAGTGGAAACCGCCAAGGCGGAAGCCGAAAGTACGCCCGCCAGCACCGCCGGTGCATCGGGCGCAGCTGATGCATCGGACGTGCCCGCCATCGACATGGTGCTGTTCTATCCGGGCCAGGCATCCATTGAATGGGTTTTCAATGGCCGCGATCATGGCGGCGCCCGCGCGGTGCGCAAGATTGGCGACCGTTGCAGTGAATGTCATAAGGGCGAGGAAGCCGACATCGGTGCCAAGATCGTCGGCGGTGAAAAGGCCGAAGCGACGCCCATTCCCGGCAAACGCGCCTCCATTCCCGTCAAGCTGCAAGCCAGTCACGACGGCAGCAACATGACCCTACGCTTTACCTGGCCCGATGCCCCTCATACCCCCGCACCGTTCGCGGATGGCGGCAAAATGGATCCGGAAAACCAGATCAAGCTGGCGGTCATGTTTGACGACGGCAAGATTGAGATGGCCGAATATGCCGGCTGCTGGGCGACCTGTCATCATGACTCGCGCTATATGCCGGACGCGCCAAAGGCCGATGCGATTGCGGCGGCGGGCGAGGTCGGCGGACGCATCGACCTCAAGGATGGCGTCACCAAATACCTGCCCGATAGCCGCAGCGAGTTCGAATATAAGGGCAAGAACGGCAAACCGCGTGGTTCCTGGAACAAGCTGATTTCCAAGGAAGACATGGATGGTCTACGCAGCGGCGGGGCCTACATGGACCTGATGCGCTATAGCAGTGGCAGCAAGGTCGTGGAAAGCGGCGACATTCTGGCGCAACGCAACCTAGCGAAAAGCGACAAGGTGAGCGGCACAGGCGTCCTCAAGGATGGCGTCTGGACGGTTACCATCACCCGGCCCCTGAAGTCCGATCAGCCGGGCGGCGTTAGTTTCGAACCGGGGCAGACCTACACCATGGGCGTCGCCATCCATGACGACTATACCTCGGCCCGTTTCCACCATGTTTCGCTGGAGCGCAAGATGGCCCTGGATAACCCGGAGGCGGAGATCAACGTCGTTAAGAAATAGCGGGGCGTTTGCTCAGCTCGAAAATTCAACCCGCTGAGGGGTTTCCGACAAGGCCTGAACCGTACCGGAAACCAGATCAGCCATGATATCGGCGGCTGGGCGGCGTTCGCCCAGCATGCCTGCGCCCTGCCCGGCGGCATTCATGTACAAATCCCAGCGGCCCGCGGCGATCGCCGCGCTCAAGAAATCCTCCATCAGAACCCGTTGATGGGGCGACGGCAACGGCTCCAGTCCCGCCTCTGCCCAGGCATCGGTGATAACGCTGCGCTTGGCGCGCAGGGTCTTGCCGGTCCAGGCCTGGGAAATACGGAAATCGGTGGCCTTGCCATCGATAATGTCATCCTTGACCACATTCGGCAGACCGCATTCTTCGGCCACCAGAAAGGCCGTGCCCATCCACACCCCGATGGCGCCCAGCGTCAATGCGGCGGCGATACCCTTGCCCCCCGTTATGCCGCCCGCCGCGACCACAGGCACCGGCGCCACCGCATCCACCGCCTGGGCAACCAAGGGCAAGGTCGCAACTGGCCCCGTATGACCGCCACCTTCAGTGCCCTGGCAGACCACGATATCGACGCCGGCATCCCGGTTGCGTTCGGCATTGCGCACCGTTCCGGCCAGGCCGATCACCTTCATACCCTGATCACGGGCGCGGGGTATGATGCGGGCTGGATCGCCCAGGCCTGCCGCAAAGACGGGCACCTCTTCCTCCAGCACCACCTGGATCTGCGCCTCGGCATAGACATCGGAATTGACGATGTCATTGTCGACGGGCACCGGCGTCAGTTCGAACCTATCAAGCAAACCATGCATGAACTTGACATGTTCGGGATGGTTCTTGGCCAGCTCTTCCCGCACTCCGGTACGGGTGGTTGAGGCCGCCGCCAAGGATGCCGGCAACAACAGATCGACGCCGAAGGGCTTGTCGGTCAACTGGCGCACCCGCTGAATACGCCGCCGGACCTCCTCTGGCTCCAGCGCGGAACCACCCAAAACGCCAAGTCCGCCCGCATCGGAGACCGCCGCCACCAATTCAGGCGGCGTCCCCATGCCCCAGACCCCCATGCCGGCAAGCATAATCGGATATTCAATGTTCAGAAGGTCGCAAAGCTCGGTGCGCAAGACAGGGCGGCTCATGTGGGATACTTCTCTACAGCTGGTTCCAGGTGCTATATCTTAGCGCGGAACAAGCAAGAGGAACCAGTGATGACGGATGAAACACCCAGCGAATTCGTTCGCGATGAGGCGGAACTGCGCGGCCTGCACGAGGAGGTTAATCCGTTGGCGGCGGCCAAGGCTATTCCCAGCCTGGAACCACACAGCAAGCGCTTTATCGAACTGTCGCCGTTTCTCTGCATTGCCTCGGCCGATTCCTCTGGACCGGGGGACGTCTCGCCAAGGGGCGACGCGCCCGGTTTCGTCAAGGTGCTGGACGATCATACCCTGCTGATCCCCGACCATATCGGCAACAACCGCCTGGATACCTCCGCCAATATCACCAACAACCCGCACATCGGCCTGCTGTTCCTGGTTCCCGGCATGAATGAAACCCTGCGCGTCAACGGTCAGGCCCGCCTGTGCACCGATGCGGACGTGCTGGCCGCGTTCGAAGTCCGCGGCAAGGTGCCCAGGACCGGCATTCTGGTCGCCGTGGAAGAGGTAATGTTTCAATGCTCCAAGGCATTGGTGCGCTCCCGCCTGTGGGATGACGACTACAAGGTGGACCGCAAGACCGCCATGCCGCCCCTGGGACACATGATCCGCGATCAAATCGACGCCGCGCAATCAGGCGACGAGTTGGAGGCCTATGTGCAGAAAAGCGTCAGGGAACGGATGTACTAATGGCGAAATTGTATCTGGTGCGTCACGGCCAGGACGCCGGCCACAGCCATGACGAAAACGACCCCGGCCTGAGCGAGCTGGGCCGGCAACAAGCGGTGGATATGGCCGTCACCCTGGCGCCCCTGGGCCCGCTGGCCATGATCGTCTCTCCCTTGCGCCGTACGCGGGAGACCGCGCAGCCGCTGGAAGCGGCCTGGAAGGTGACGGGTGATGTGGTCCAAGAAATCACTGAAATTCCCTCGCCCAGCGATGAATTGAACGCGCGGCAGCAATGGCTGCGTCAGACCATGGCCGGCACCTGGAACGACGTGGCCCAATCGGAGGCCTGGCTGATGCCCTGGCGCCAGGCGCTGCTGGATACCCTGCTGGGCGTGCAACGGGACACCGTGGTGGTCAGCCATTTCGTTGCTATCAACGTCGCGGTCGGCTCGGCCCAAAACGACAACCGGCTGACCCTGTTCCGGCCCAACAACTGCTCCATCACCACAATGGAGACCGATGGCAAGAGCCTCTCGCTGCTGGAACTGGGCGAAGCATTGGAGACACGGGTCAGCTGACTAGGGTTTGTATCCGCGCAAATGGGTTGGCCGCAGGACGCCGGCCGCGACAGAGGCGGCAAGTGCCCGTTTGACCGAAAGCCAATGGCTGTAAATGTCTTCGCTGACCACCGCCAACAGCTCAGTTCGCAACGGCCCTTCGATCTGTGCGACTTCCTGGGCGGCAAGCGCCGAGTACCACTCGCTTCGATCGACCGAGGTGACGGCTTCGAAACCGGCGCTGCGCATGAAGGCCTCGCACTCCGCCGCCGTCGCCATGGTGAAGGAGAGATGTTCCAACTCCATCACACGAGCCCATTCCGGCGAGTTGGCGGTGTTTTCGCCACCCAGCCAGTCGCTGGCCGCGAATATTCCGCCTGGCCGCAGAACACGCAAGACCTCGGCGAACAAAGCCGGTTTGTCGGGAATGTGGATCATTGAATCCTTGCTGAAAACGACATCGAACGAGGCATCGGTAAACGGCAAGGGTCCCGGCTCGACAAGCTGAAACTCGATGCGGTCGGCCATCTCCGCATCCGCTTTATTGGCGTTGGCGCGGGCCAGGACGCCGTCTTCCACATCAATCGAGATGACCTCGCCCGCGGTCAATTCCCCGGCCAGGACCAGAGCAGGGCCGCCAGCACCACCGCCAATGTCGAGAATCCTTCGGCCAACGAGATCGATCCCCGAAACGATTTTCCTGACCTCCTCCGCGCCACCGGGTGAAAGAAAGCCCTTGCCCCAAATAATTTCAAGACGATCGAGAAAATCATCGGGATACGAGATTTCCTGCGAATTCATCCCCCCCTCCCCTCAATGCCGGACTTCGTAATAGAGATTTCCCGGATCCTTAAAGTCATGCATCTGGAATTGCCCGAAACCGGCCTCGCGGATCATCCGTTCAGCCACTTCCGGATTGAAACCAAGCGTGCCAAGGCCCGCCCCTCCCGGTTCCGACATGGCCGACGACATACAGGACATCAGGGAAAAACCGTACATCATCGCCAGCATGGGGTTGCGCAGATTATCCTCGAACTTCGGCTTGGAACGGATGTCCTTGATGAACCAGGTGCCATCCGATTTCAGGCTGCGCTTGATGGCGGCAATCACCGCCTCGGGCCGGGTCATGTCGTGAATGCAGTCCAGCGTGATGATGAAGTCATAGGTCGCCGCGCTTGGCAAATCCGCGCCGTCGGCATGGCGCAGTTCCACGTTGTCCAAGCCCATGTCGGCCGCCTTCGCGCCCACCAGAGCGACCGCATGACGGGAGGCATCGATGCCGACAACACGGCTGTTGGGGTAGCTTTCCGCCATGGCCAGAACCGCCGCGCCGTCGCCACAACCCACATCCGCGACCAGAGCGCCCGTCTGCAATTTCTCTTCCACCCCGTTCAGGGCCGGGATCATGCGCGGGATCAGATCGTTGCGTGCCGCCTGCCAGTGACGGCACTCGCCGCGATGGGCGCCTTCGGGGCCGCCTTCTTCGTAACTGTTGCCCAGGCCGGTGCGGAAATTTTCGACCAGACGCTGCAAATTATCCGCCATGCCGGGTCCAGCGAATTCGCCCGCCACGAATGACTTATGCTCGTCCTCAACCAGCAGATTGATCGCCGCATCGGGCAGCTGGAAGCGTTCATCGCCGCAATAGTCGAGCAGCTTCGCCGCCGCCTGCAGACGCAGCCATTCCAACACCCAGCGTTCGTGCTGGCCCGTGCGCTGGGCCAACTCTCCGGCGGTCATGGCTCCCGCCCCGGCCATGGCTTTGTAGAAGCCCAGCTCGTTGCCCAGGTAAATCATCGCCGCCACGATCTCTCCCTGGCGGTAGTTCCACACCGTAAAGGCATAGCGGCGCGGATCGTCGCCGACGGAGGCGACGGTGTCGGTCTTGGTCGTCATGGATTTATCTCTCTGGCTATGCCTCTTTGGGATTGCCTTAGCCTGCCCAACTGAATGGCGCGAAATGACCGTTGTTGGCCTGCCCCAGCATGTCCAGTTCAAGGCCGAAGGCCTCGACCTTGGTGTGCTTGGAACGGGCCAGGGCCAGGCGGGTATTGGCGGGATGGCCAACGTTATCGATATAATAGGGATTGCCGCTGCCGTTGCGCGAGGCCACCCCCTCGATCTCGTAGGACATGACGCCGGGGATATTGACGCTCTGCTTCAGGCCGTCCTTGACGAACTCAATCGCCGCGTATTCGACGCCGCGAAAATCGCTGACAAGGTTATCGCGGATCATACCCAATGGCCCGCCCGCCTCGCCGGCAACAATACTGGCCAAAACCGCGCGCTGGGCCTCATCCGCGCCTTCGTCGACCACGCCGGCAAAGATCCAGCCGCCATCCGCCATGACCTTGCCGGAACGGATCAGCAGGGCAATTTTCTGGCCGGATAGATCAACGCCGCCGCTTTCACCCTGATCAATACGGAATGCCATCAGGGCATAGCAATGGTCCTCGGTCGCGCCTTCCTGGGGATTGGTGTAGATGCAGGGACACAAATAGTCGCAATTGCAGCTTTCGATATATTCGCCGCTGATCGTCCAATTGTTGCTCGCCATTTTTAGTTCCTCCGCGGTTACCTCATTGGGAAATCGTCATTGTTTTGATGCATTGTGCCGCATCTTCCGCCAGATGGCGGGTCAATTCACCGGCCCCCATGGCGCGCCCCAGTTTTACCGCCTGCCCCGACCATAGGGAGGAAAATTCCGGTGCGCCCTTGGCTTCCGCCTTGGCTTTCAACGGCGCCAGGGCGCTGCCCGCCGTCGGGAACGGCGGTGTTTTGTCCGACATGGGCCCGATCTCGCGCATCACACGGTTCATCAGGCCGCGCGCCGGCTTTCCGGAAAAAACATTGGTCAGCGCGGTCTGATCATCCGCACCCGCATGCAAGGCGTCACGGTGCAGATCGCTGATCATGGATTCCGGCGTGAAGAGATACGCGGTGCCGATTTGCGCCCCCGCCGCCCCCAACGCGAAGGCGGCGGCAATACCCCGGCCATCGCCGATACCGCCCGCCGCGATAACCGGCACATCGACGGTATCGACAACCTGCGGTACCAGGGCCATGGTCCCGGCCTGGGTGGTGATATCCTGGCCCAGGAACATACCGCGATGGCCGCCCGCCTCCGCACCCTGGGCGATGATCACGTCACAGCCGCGCTCTTCCAGCCAGCGGGCCTCGGCCACGGTGGTGGCAGAACTCATGATGCGGCAGCCGGTGGCTTTGACCCGCTGCAATAACGCCGGTGCGGGCAGTCCAAAGTGAAAACTCACGATCTCGGGCTTCAGATCCTCGACGATTTCACAGGCTTCCGGGCTGAACGGTGCACGGCTGGCGGCGGCCAGAGGCGTATCGGGGTCTATGCCATATTCCTCGTAATAGCCCGCCAATCGCGCTTTCCAGGCGGCATCCCTGGCGGGATCAGGCGGTTCGGGTGTATGACAAAAAAAGTTCAGATTTATCGGCTTATCCGTTTGCTGGCGGATCACGCCCATCTCGGCCCGCATCTTGTCACTACCCAGCATGGCGCAGGGCAAGGAGCCAAGGCCGCCCGCCTCGGCCACCGCGATGGCCATGGCCGCGCCATTAGCCCCGGCCATGGGCGCCTGGACAATTGGCAGGTCAATGCCAAGCAGATCCATCAGCTTATGATTGGGCCACATGCCAACACCCTTTTTTGAATTGCCCTAGCATATCCCAGGCCAGCGGGCCGTCAATCCAGCCGATAAGCCCGCCGCGCCGTCCCGGCGAACAAATCTGCCCGTTCGGAGCGGGAGGCGCCGGCGCTGATGTGCTTGAAGGCATTCCATAGCGCGCGGTAGCCGATGCCCATCTTATCGACGGGGAAATTGCTTTCGAACATACAGCGGTCCGGACCAAACAGTTCGATGCAGGTTTCGATATTGGGCCGCCACAGTTCCGCCAGTTCCAGGGACGTTGGCGGTGCCGGTTGATTGAAATAATCAAAGCTGGCCCGGCGCATCATCATGCCACCGACCTTCATGGTGACGTTGGGGCATTTGGCCAGTTCGACCAGGCCGGCCTTCAATACTGCGAATTCCTCGTCATCCTTGCCCTTGTAAACACCATAGCCCAGCATGCCGCCGGTATGGTTCATGATGATATTGGCATCGGGACAAGCCTGCGCCAGATCCACCAGATCGCCCAGCTGCGGATGGTAGAGCCAGGCATCCAGCGACAGGCCATGGGCCGTCAAACAGGCCAGGCCGGCACGGAAATCCGCCTGGCCATACAGTCCCGGCCCGGCGGCGTGATGGCCGTTACCGATCACCGGATCATCATCCCAACCAGCGGCATGGCGAACACCGCGAAAGCGCCCGCCGCCCACCGCAGCCAAGGCCTCCAATACCGGCGCGACGCCATCAGCCAGGCGCAGATCGGCAAAGCCAACGATACCGGCGGCAACCCTTGCCGGGCCATAGCGGCCGGACTCGCACATGGCGGCGATACCGGCGGCGAATTCCACCTCTCCCACCGGGCGCATTTCGTCCGGGCCCTCGGTCCGGTACATGGAGCCGCACTCCATATAAACCGTGGCCACGACGTTGTGGCCGTCATTGGCGGCTGTCTCGGTGTCGGCGAGGAATTCCGGCAGCAGATACTGGTGGTTTGGCTTGTCCCACAGATGGTGATGGGTATCGATGATGGGCAGGTCGGGATCAATGACCGCCTCCGCTTCGCGCTTGGCCAACCAGTCCTCACGGGGCGGAAAGATACGCCCGAAAGGCGTCGGGTTTTCGCTGCTATTCATTGTCTGCTCCATCTTGCTGCGTCAGCATCAGGGCGTCGATGGCAAAAACACCTTTACCTTTGGGCATGACCAGCAAAGGATTGATATCGATGCTTTCAATTCGGTCGCCATAGACGGCGGCATAAACCGAAAGCTGGCTTAGGGCCTGGGCCAGGGCATCGATGTCCGCTGCCGGCTGGCCGCGCGTACCGTCCAACAGGGCCCGCCCGCGCACCTCGTCGATCATCCGCCTTGCCTCATCCAAACCAAAAGGCGCGATGCGGTAGGTGACGTCCTTCACCGTCTCGGCGTAGGCGCCGCCCAGACCGAACTGGACGACCGGGCCAAACACCGGATCGCGAACCACGCCGATTATGGTTTCCACACCATCCGATACCATTGGCGCCACCAGCACGCCATCGACGGCGGCATCCTGTGCCTTGCTTTCGACCGCGGCCATAATGGCCTGATAGCCGGCGCGCACCTGATCCACCGATTGCAGGTTCAGCTCCACCGCTCCAATCTCCATTTTCCGCTGGATATCAATTGAAGAAATCTTCAGCGCCACCGGATAGCCAACCTCCATTGCGGCCTGGGCCGCGTCGTTCTCCGAATGCGCTAACCGGCCCGGCACGATGGGAATTCCGGCCTTGGCCAAAAGATCCACGACCTCGGTTTCCGAAAGGGCCCGTTTCGGCGGCACGGTGGCCTCCTTGGGCAACAGAGGCGGGGCATCAGGCTCGCCGCGCGCGAAACTCCTCCCGAAACCGACCAAGGCCGAGATCGCCCGGATCGCCCGGTTCGGATCCTCGATGATCAGATACTTCAGTGCTTCCAGTTTTTCCCGTGGCGCCTGACGGCAGGCCATGGCCAAGATCATCAGATCGTCGGGAAAATCCTGGCGTATGGTTTCCAACACTTCGCTGATCTCGGCCATCATGCGCTCGGAATATCCAACCACCGACATGAAGACCAGAATGGCGTCGCAGTCACCCTCGCTCAGGATGGTGCGCAAACTGCCTTCGAGCATCGGCATATCGTTCAGCATCTGCGCCGTGGTATCGACCGGATTGCGCACCGCCGCCAGCGGCATCAGCGCCTTCAGGGCCTTTTGCGCCTTTTGCGGCAATTCAGGCACTTCCAGACCATGCAGCGCGGCGATATCGGAGGTCAGAACACCGATGCCGCCCGATATAGTCACGACGCCCAGTCGGTTGCGTACGGGGAACTGTCCGGCCGAGGCGGCGCCAGCGATGTCGAGCAGCTCTTCCAGGGACGACACCCGGCAAACGCCATATTGGCGGAACATGGCACCATAGACGTCATCGACACCGGTTTGGGAGGCGGTATGGCTGATGGCGGCCAGGGCGCCGACTTCCGAGGCGCCAACCTTCATCATCACCACCGCCTTGCCGTTGGCCCGCGCCGTGGCGAAGGCTTCCATCAGGCGTTCGGGCTTGCGGCTGCCTTCGATGGAGGCGGCGATCACGGTGGTGCCCGGATCCTCGGCGCAATAGGCGATGCAGTCGGCCACGTCCACATCGACCTCGTTGCCGGTGGTGATCCAACTGCGCACGCCGAGGCCGCGCTCCCGCGCCAACACCAGGGTGTGGCTGCCGACGGCGCCGGATTGGGTAATGATCGAAACATTGCCCGGTTTGGGCCAGCCGTGTTCGAAGAGGGAGGCGAAGGTGCCGATGGCCTGGGTTTCGACATTCAGGGCACCCATGCAATTGGGGCCAATCAGACGGATATCGCTATCTTGGGCGATGGCGGCCAACTCCGCCTGCCAGCCCGCGCCTTCTTCGCTGACCTCTGAAAAGCCTGAGGAAAAAATCACCGCCGTCCGCACGCCGGCGCTGACGCAATTACGCACCGCCTCCACCACCATGGGCGCCGGCACGGTGACGATGCACAGATCTACCGCCTCGGGCACTTCGCGGATATCCTTGTAGGCCTGAAGCCCCTGGATCATGCCGCCGCGCGGATTGATGGGGTAGACGTCGCCGGAGAAACCAGCCTCTTTCATGAAGCGGATCGGCCGGCCACCGAATTTATGAATGTTGTCCGAGGCGCCAATGATGGCGATATTCCTGGGATCAAACAGGGGGGCAAGAGAGCCGGTTTCAGTTGACACGGGGGTACGCTCCATCCGTCTACATATCTGTTGTCGCTGACATGATGTTAGTACCTCACCGCAATGATAGGAACCCGTCATCCCAATGCCGCACCAGTGTCCCTAAGCACCATTGTGCCCATACGGCCGGGCGGGTAGGCTCAAGGCAAATTGTATGGGAGCAGAGTCATGGAATTCGCATTTACCGAAGAACAGGACGCCATTCGCGATACCGCGCGGCGCTTCGCGGCGGACCGTCTGGCCCCTGATTTCCGCCAGCGCGAGCTGGATGGCAAGATCGGCCGGGACATCGTATCGGAGATGGGGGCCCTGGGCCTGATCGGCGTTGACCTGCCCGAGCAGTTCGGCGGCATGGGCCTTGATTGCGTCACCGCCGGCATCATTATCGAGGAAATCGCCGCCGCCGATTTGAGCGTTTCCTACATCCAACTGATCGGCTCCCTGAATGGCCATCTGCTGGCCGATCACGGATCGGCGGACATGGCCGCAAAGGGCATCGGCGATATCTGCGCCGGCCGCGCCATCACGGCCCTGGGCTTGACCGAACCGCGGGGCGGCTCGGATGCCGCCGGCCTGATCCTGAAGGCCCGGCGCGACGGCGACGATTATATTCTGAACGGCGAAAAAGCCTCGATCTCGCTGAGCACTCAGGCCGATGTGATCATGCTGTTCGCGCGCACCGGCACCGAGGATCAGCGCGCCCGCGGGGTCAGCACATTCTATGCCCCCTTGGATGCCCCAGGCATTACCCGCACCAAGTTCGATGATATGGGCGAAGGCGCGGTGGGCCGGGGTTCGCTGTTCTTCGACGATGTGCGCATCCCCGCCGACTGTCTGTTGGGCGAGGAAGGCGAAGGCTTTCGCCAGGTCATGCACGGCTTTGACTTTTCCCGTGCCCTGATCGGCCTGCAAGTGCTGGGCGCGGCCCGGGCTTCGTTGGAAGAAGCCTGGCAATACAGCACCGAGCGCGAGGCTTTCGGCAATCCCATCGCCTCCTATCAGGGCGTGACCCAGCCATTGGCGGAATGCGAGACTTTTTTCGAGGCGGCCCGCCTGCTTTGCTACAAGACGCTATGGCTGCGCGACCAAAACCTGCCCCACACCAAGGAAGCGGCCATGGTAAAATGGTGGGCGCCAAAGGTTGCCTTTGACATTATTCACCAATGCCTACTGACCCATGGCCACTATGGCTACACCAAGGAATTACCCCTTGAGCAGCGCCTGCGCGATGTCCTGGGTTTGCAGATCGGCGACGGCACGGCGCAGATTCAGAAGATGATCATCGCCCGCGAAAAAGTCGGACGCATCGCCGTACCTTACTAAGTTTGAATTGGAGTTTTGAGAGATGAGCGAAAGCGGAAACGAAGTCCTGCAAAAGGTCATTGACGGTGTCGGCGTCATGACCCTGAACCGGCCGGAAAAATTCAACTGTATTTCCACCGGCCTGATGGACGGCATGGCCGATGCCATCGAGGCCTTCGACAATGATCCGAACGTGCGGGTCATTCTGCTTGATGCGGTGGGTAAGACATTTTGCACCGGGGCGGATCTGGACGAGGTGATGGCAGCTCGCAAAAGCCGCGATAGCCTGAGCACCTTCATCAGCCGCATCCATGACGTCTTCCGCCGCCTGGAAACTTCGCCCCTGCCAGTGGTGGTCTCCAT
>CAYWYB010000138.1:0-12922 GCA_964462145.1 uncultured Rhodospirillaceae bacterium | reverse complement strand
GGGGTTATCGCGCAGATACAGGTATTCGATCCAGGCGGCATCGTCCGCATCATCTGGCACGTTGGGGCGAGTTACCGTGGCATCGCCGCAATAGCTGAATTCAGTCTGGTCGCGCGGGCCGCAATGGGGGCAGGGGATCAACATCATGATATCACCCTAGTGTAGCCACGGTTTGGGCCCGGCGCCCTTTTCATCCAGAACCTTGCCGGTGTGGAAACGGTCCAGGTTCAATTCGGCGTTCAGGGCATGCGGCTGCCCCGTTGCGATTGTGTGGGCAAAGACCCAGCCCGAGGCCGGCGTCGCCTTGAAACCGCCGTAACACCAGCCCCCGTTCAGGAACAGGCCGGGCACCGGTGTGGTGCCGATGATGGGGCTGCCGTCCATGGTCATATCCATGATGCCGCCCCAGTTGCGCAGAATGCGCAGGCGGCTGTATTGTGGAAACAGCGCCACCAGGCAGGCTGCGAAATGCTCGATCACGGGCAGGTTGCCCCGTTGCGCGAAGGAGTTGTAGCCGTCGATATCGCCGCCCATGACCAACTCGCCCTTGTCGGATTGACTGACATACAGATGGGCCGCGCCAAAGGTGACGACCGTGTCCAGCACCGGTTTCACGGGCTCGCTGACCACGGCCTGTAAAACGTGGGATTCTATCGGCAGGCGCACCCCCGCCATGGCCGCCAGCTGCGTCGAATGGCCGGCGACGGCCAGGCCGATTTTCCTGGCGCCGATAAAGCCGCGGCTGGTCTCCACCCCGGTGACGCCGTTCTGATCCCGGCGGATGCCGGTGACTTCGCAATTCTGAATAATATCCACGCCGCGCTGGTCCGCACCGCGGGCATAGCCCCAGGCCACCGCATCATGACGCGCGGTGCCGCCGCGCCGTTGCAACAGACCGCCCTCGACCGGAAAGCGGACATTGCGAGAGACATCCATGCCCGGCACGAAGGCCGCGGCTTCTTCCCGGTTCAACAACTCGGCATCAATACCGTTCAGACGCATGGCGTTGCCGCGCCTGCGGAAGGTTTCCAGCTGGCCCTTGGAATGGGCCAGGTTCAACACGCCGCGTTGTGAGAACATGACGTTGAAATTCAGATCTCGGCTCAGGCCTTCCCACAGCTTCATGCCGTGTTCGTAGAATTTTGCGTTGCCGTCCAGCATATAGTTGGAGCGGACGATGGTGGTATTGCGGCCCGTGTTGCCGCCGCCCAGCCAGCCCTTTTCCAGCACGGCGATATTGCTCAGACCATGGTTCTTGGCCAGATAATAGGCGCTTGCCAAACCGTGCCCGCCGCCGCCGACGATAATGGCGTCGTAGGCCGCCTTTGGCTCCGGATCGCGCCAGGCACGCGGCCAGTCCCGGTGACCGGTCAGTCCATGACGGACAAGCGAGGCAATGGAGTAGCGGCTCACGAAAAGATTTTGCCGGGGTTGAGGATATTGTTGGGGTCCATCATCGTCTTCAATTGCTTCATGAGGGCGATTTCAGCCGGACTGCGGGAGACTTCCAGATAGGCTTTCTTGGACAGGCCGATGCCGTGTTCGGCGGATACCGAACCGCCCCGGCTGGCCAGGGGCAGATAGACCGCGTCGTCGATCAGTTTTTTGACGTTGGCGCCGTTCTCCCCCACCGCATAGGTGATGTGCAGATTACCGTCGCCCAAGTGGCCGAACACGGCGCGTTTGCGGTCCGGAAATTCCGCCAGAATTGGTGCGTCGATTTCTTCCAGATAAGCCGGCATGGCGGCGATGGGCAACCCGACGTCAAAGGCAACGGTTGGGCCCCAGGTGCGCAGGCTTTGTACATCGTCGCGCAGGAACCACATGGCCTGGCGCTCGGCCTCGGACTTGGCGATTACCGCATCGGCCAGCAGGCCTTCCTCCAGGGCTTCGCCCAGCATGGTCTCAAAGCGTTCGGGATCACCCGCCGGATCGCCGCCCATCATTTCCGTCAGAACATAGTACGGATAATCATTGGGCAGGGGCTGTGCCGCGCCTGGCCGTGAGGTGACCAGTTCGTAATAGTTCCGCCACATCACCTCGAAAGCCGAAGTGGTGCCGCCCGAGCGGCTGTTGCAGAAATTCAATAGCTTCGGCAGCTTGTCGAAGTCGTCCACGGCCAGATAAGCAGTCTGCTGGCTGGCCGGCATGGGACGCAATCGCAGCACCAGGCGGGTGACGACGCCCAGGGTGCCCTCGCTGCCGATGAACATGTGCTTCAGGTTATAGCCGGCGTTGTCCTTGACGATCTTGTTCAATGATCCCAGCACCGTGCCGTCCGCCTGTACCGCTTCCAGGCCCAGGACCATGTCCCGCGCCATGCCATAGCGCACCACGCGGTTGCCGCCCGCGTTGGTGGAGATATTGCCGCCCAGGGTAGCGCTGCCCCGGCCACCCAGATCCAGGGGGAAGAAAAAGCCGGCGTCTTCCGCCGCCTCCTGCACGGTTTGCAAGGTGACGCCGGCCTGCACGGTCATTGAGGCGGAGGCGGGGTCAATTTCCTCGATCTCGCGCATGCGCTCAAGGGAGAGGATGAGTTCATCGCTGCCGGCGATGTTGCCGTCCACCAGGCCCGTCAGGCCGCCATGGCTGACCACGGCCTGCCCAGCCTCGTTGCACAGTTTCAGTACTTTGGAAACTTCATCGGTGTTAGCGGGGCGCACCAGGACCCTGGCGTCGAGTGTCTTGTCCGGATAGCGGTAGCCGGCGGCCCGGTTCTGCAAATCCTCGCGCAGGACAAGGCCTCTGTCGCCAACAATGTCCCGCAATTGCTCAATTAAATCAGCCATGTCCTAACCGCGCGCTCCAAAACAATTCCAATGCTTGGAGGCAGTTTACGATGGCTGACGCTCCGCGCCAATAACTGTTGGCTATTCGCCGGCGCCGATGCGTGGTTTACCGGCGCGGCTGGGACCAAAAGCCCGGTTCAGCAAGGCGGTGCTTTCCTCTGCCAGCGCGACACCCTCGCTCAACATAGCCATGATCTTGATATCATTAGCCAGGACTTTGCGGGCCTCCTGCCGGTCATCATCGGCGATCAGGGCGGCGCGTTTGACCAAATCGCTGCGCACCATCGCCAGAACGTCTTCCAACTGGTGGCCGTTGGCGTTGTCATCCGTTATCAGAAAATGGGTCATTGTCGGGGTCTCTCACTAATCGAATTTCTACAGGATTGTGTTAACCCATCAACGTTAACAAGCACTTACCGTACTTGCGCGCCAGAAGGCAGCGGTGCTGCGGAATCTTGTATCCAGGCCGCGATATCGCGCCAGACGACCTGGGCCTGCAAATCGCGCAGCAGCATGTGCCAGCCGTCGGGATAGAGGCTGAAATCCGGCTTTCCGGGCAGGCGCTTCATGGTTTCGCGTACGGGCCCGGCGGGGACGATTTCATCCCTTTTCCCATACAATACAAGAGCCGGCAGCCGCAGGCCCGGCGCGGCGTCATAGGCCCGGCCCATCAATTGCGTCACGCCATAGACCGCATCAATGCGGGTATGGCGGATTACCAGGGGGTCGCGGCCCAGGGCGCGCAACATCGGGATATTGTCCGATGCCTGGCGTTTCAAGCCCTGACCGGTCGCCGTTTTCCAGGGCATGGTGTGGGCCGACAGCCAGAGCCCGAAACGAAGCATGGGATGCATGGAACTGCCGCCCCACAGACCCGGCGCCACCAGAATGACCCCTGCGACTTGTGGCGCCGGCTCCGGCGCCCGGCCTCCGGTCATGGCCAACACGGCCACGGCGGCGCCCATGCTGTCGCCCAGCAGATAGATCGGTAAGCCGGGATGGCGCGCCGCCAGCAAGCTCAAAAAGGCCCGTGCATCAGCGGCCATCGCCTCCGCCCCGCCCCAGATCCGGGCCTCCGGCGCGGCGCCGAAGCCGCGTTGGTCATAGGCATAGGTGGTAATGCCGCGGCCGGCCCACCAGGCGGCGGGATCATCGAAATAGCGGCTGTACATATTGAAGCCATGCAGCGCCACGAGCACCGCCCTGGCGTCCCCCTTGGCCGGCCAGATTTTCAGCGGCAACGGCTTGCCGTCCTCGGTCACGAAGCTGTCTGCCTTGATTTTCGCCGCCATGAGGCCGGGTTGAAACTCCTGTACCCGTGGGGCGCAGGCCGCCAGCAGCACAAGAGCGCACACAAGCATTGCAAATGCCCTATGCTGGACCGGTAATCGAATTTTGGAGGAGGCGACATTATGGGCAAACTGGCTGAGCTGGCGGCACAACGATTTGGCATGGACGTGGGCGCGGGCGAGATCGAAGACGGCCCGGGACATAACACATTGACGACCTTGCTGTCGCACCGGACCCATCGCCGCTTTCTCGACGACCCGGTGCCGGAAGAAACCCTGAACCTTTTGTATGCCTGTGCCCTGTCGGCGCCGGGCAAGTCGGACTTGCAGCAGTCCGCAATTATCCGCATCCAGGACCCGGACAAGCGCCGGGCCATCGCCGATTTGATGCCTGAAATGGCCTGGATCGGAACTTGTCCGGTGTTCCTGCTTTTTTGCGGTGATTCCCGGCGCATTCGCAGACTGGGCCAGCTTCGCGGCCACGAATTCGCCAACGATCATCTCGATGCCTTCCTCAATGCCGCCGTTGATATCGCCCTGGTGATGCAGAATTTCATTACCGCCGCCGAAGCCGCCGGCCTGGGCTGTTGCCCAATTTCCGTGGTTCGAAACCATATTGACCGTATTGCAGAAATCACCAAATTACCCGATTACGTCTTTCCCGTTGCCGGCATGTGTCTGGGCCATCCCTCTCACCCCGGTTTTACCTCGACCCGCCTGCCGCCGGAAATGGTCGTCCATACGGATCAGTATGATGATAGCGAGCTGCCGGCGCAAATCGACGCCTATGATCGCAGGCGCGATGGCATCTATCATATACCACCCGAGAAATACCGCATGACCGCGGAGTACGGCACGCCGGAGTTCTATGGCTGGTCCGAGGATAAGACCCGGCAAACTTCGGTACGGGAACGGGATGATCTAGCGGCCTATCTGCGGCGCCACGGCTTCTGTCTTGATTAAATCAGCTCTTTCACCCGCCGGCGCAACTCGGGCAGGACGTCGTCGTCGAACCAGGGATTGCGCCGTTGCCAGCCCTTGGTACGCCAGGATGGATGCGGCAAGGGCATATAGCCCGGTGCATGGTCGCGCCAGGCACGCACGGTTTCGGTGAGATTGTGCTGCCTTGCCGCGCCTAGAAATGCGCTCTGGGCGTAGCTTCCCGCCAGCACGGTCAATTCAATGGCGGGCAGGTGCGCTAATAGCTCGGCGTGCCATTTGGGGGCGCATTCGGGCCGGGGCGGGCGGTCCCCGCCCTTGGGTAGGCGGCCGGGATAGCAGAAGCCCATGGGCATGATGGCGACCTTGTCCTGGTCATAGAAAACCTCGGGGGGGATATCCAGCCATTGCCGCAGGCGATCGCCGCTGGGATCATCCCAGGGAATGCCGCTGGCATGAACCTTGGTGCCTGGTGCCTGACCGACGATCAATAACCGCGCCGCCGCTTTGGCGCGCAACACCGGGCGGGGCCCCAGAGGCAAATGTTCCGCGCATAGACGGCAGCGGCTGATTTCGGACAGCAATCGGGCCAGGCTACTTGAATGATCGTGCCGCCGCATGCCTCAACCGTATTCGTTCCGGCAGTTTCAATTGGTACCAAGGGCCGTTCGGTAATCATAACGTTAACCAATCGTTAACTCCAAAGGTTTACTGGTAATATTGGCTGTTTCCAAACACTTGCGGCAAACACGCCGGTGAATTTTTCACGACCTTGTCGTGATCGAATTAGCCAAATTCAGGCAAGTTAAGTATCGGGTACCGAGGGGAATTGATGACGGGGTTGGGATTCTTATTTGCAGTTTGTGGCATCGTGGGTGCCATTGCCCTGGTGCTCGCCTGCAAATGGTCCGGAAAGCGCGCTCAGCAGGCTGTGGTGCAAACCCGGATCATCCAGCATGATGCTGATTTCGTTGAAGCTTTACCCATTGCGGTCGCCCTTTTCGATGCCGATGACCGCCTGCAGCAGGTCAACGGCAAACTGTTGCAAATGCTGCCCATGGCGCACGCGCTTAACCACCGGCGCATCAGCCGGCTTGAATTTTTTCGCGTTCTGGCGGAGGAGGGCATCTTTGTCGACGCCGACAACCGGGTATCGGATTTCCTGGTGGATGTCGCGGCGCGGGCCCACCAGCGGCATATCGAATGGGAAGTCAGCCTGACCGATGGCCGAAGCCTGCATTTCACAGAGCGTGCCATGGACAGCGGCGGGCGTTTGTTGAGCTGCGTCGATATCACCGTGCAGAAACAGCAAAGCTGGGCCCTTGATGAGACGTCCCAACTGCTGAATACCTCGTTGGAAAGCATTGATCAGGGTGTCGTGGCGTTCGGCCCCGACGGCAGCCTGCTGACCTGGAACCAGCGATACTTTGATTTGTTCGAAATATCCGAGGAGATTGCCGAGGTTGGGCTTTCCCTGGAGAAATTGTGTAGATATCTCGCGGACACCGGCGTCACGAAAGACGGCGATGCCGAGGCGGTGCTACGCCGTGTTGACGCGATTATGCGTTGTGATCCGCCGCAGCACGAAATGACTGGCAGAAGCGGCCGGGAATTGGATGTGCGCCGGAATCCAATGCCTGATGGTGGCGTGATCATTACGCTTACCGATGTGACGGCGTCCAAACGTGACCAGGAAGATTTGCGCCGGCGTTCATCAGAATTGGAGGCAATTTTCGGCAATCTCGATGTCGGTATCGCCTTCGTGGACGGTGACGAGCAAATCGTCGCCATGAACGAAAAAATGCTGGAGCTGCAAGACTTGGACCCTGAAGAGGTCGCCGGCTGCCGCGACCTAAGAGAGGTGATCCATCTGCTTGGCCGGAACGGAGAATTCGGCGAAGGGAATGTCGATGAACTGGTCGAGGCGCATGTGAAGATGGCGTTCGGCACGGTGCCGAACAATTATCAGCGTATCCGGCCCAATGGCACGATCTTGAATATCCGCTCCCATGCCATGCCGGGCGGCGGCATTCTTGTCCTTTGCCAGGACATAACCGCACAACAGGAAACAGAGCAGGCCCTGCGCGTGGCCAAGGAACAGGCGGAGCTTGCCAACCGCGCGAAATCCGAATTCCTGGCCAATACATCCCACGAACTGCGGACGCCGTTGAATGCCATTATCGGCTTTTCAGAAATCCTCATGGGCGAATTATTCGGGCCGCTGAATTCGCCCCGCTATGTTGAATATTCACGGGATATCAATGAAAGCGGCCAGCATCTGTTGTCCATCATTAACGATCTGCTCGACCTGGCCAAGGTCGAGGCCGGGCATTTCGAGCTGGCGGAAGAACAATTCCTGCTTTCCGATATGGTTGCGGCCACCTCACGCCTGACCCAGGAGCGGGCCAGCCAGGGCCGGGTTAAGGTTCTTGTGGAAATTGATCCCTTGATCGATTTGGTGCGGGCCGATCAGCGGGCCTTGAAGCAGATTGTTCTAAACCTTCTTTCCAATGCCATTAAATTCACGCCGGAGGGCGGCAAGGTTACCATTGGCACCGGGCGCAGCCGGGATGAAGACAGCGGCCAGGAATGGATCGAGCTGCACGTCACGGATACGGGCATTGGCATGAAGGACGAGGATATTCCCTTTGCCCTGACGCCGTTTGCGCAGCTGGATGGTTCTTTCACCCGCCGTTTCGAGGGTACGGGTCTGGGTTTGCCGCTGGCGCGCCATCTGTGTGAGCTGCATGACGGTACCCTGGCGATCGCCTCCGTCCTGGGCAGGGGCACCACCGTGACCATGCTGCTGCCCGCCGAACGCCTGCTTGGCAGCCGCGACGATGCCCGCAAGGAGCTGACCTTGGCCAGCGGCCCGACCGGCGAACAGGGCGAGCTGTTGGAGTTACTCGCCGCGAAAGTCGGGTGAGCGCTTCTCGATAAAGGCATTCATCCCCTCGTACCTGTCGTCGGAGGCGAAACAGCGCGCGTGCGCCGCGATCTCCGCCTCACGGGCGGCCTCGAAAGACATTTCCAGGGATGCGTTCAAGGCACATTTGGTTTCGCGCAAGGCCACGGGGCTGTAGCCGGCCATCAATTCGGCCAGCCGCACGGTTTCAGATGCCAGCGCCTCCTTGGCCACCAGATGGGTCACCAGACCCAGTTGATAGGCCCGGGCGGCATCGAACAATTCACCGGTCAGGCAGATTGCGCGGGCGTTGGCCGAACCGATCAGGCGGTCCAGCAGGATGGTGCCCCCGGTGCCGGGGAAAATACCCAGTTTGATCTCCGGATAGCCGAAGGTCGCGTCTTCCGCTGCCACGCGGACATCGCAGGCCATGGCGAGGAGCATGCCTCCACCCAGGGCATAGCCGTTAATCGAGGCGATAACCGGTTGCGGAATATGGCGTAGCAGGTCGTATACATGCATCCCGAGATATGATCGCTCGCTGCCCATGGCGCCTTTGATATGTGCCATTTCCTTGATATCCGCGCCGGCGACAAAGGCCCGCTCACCCGCACCCTTGATGACGACGACGCGAATTTTCTCGTCCTTGGCGATGGCGAGCAGACAGGCGGTCAAGTCCCGGAACACCTGGATATTCAGGGCATTCAGGGCCTCGGGGCGGTTCATGATAATGGTCGCGATGGGCCCGTTGTTTTCCTGTAGAATAGTCTCGAACCGCATGTCTCATGCTCCTTGTACCCAGAAAGTCAGTGAAATCATCCCCTCATGCCTATTGAAGACATAGCTTATAATCAACCACCCAGCCTGCGGGTGCGGAACATTGAACGCGGCGCCGGCCGCGCTACCGCAACATTCAGGGCCGGGCCCGAGCATCTGAATTTAAAAGGCATGCTCCACGGCGGCATTATCGCCGGTCTGATGGATTCCATCATGGCGATCGCGGCGGGTTCGCATCCCGATCCCGAGAAGCGGCAATTTTCCATCACCCTCAGCTTGGCCATAAACTTTGTCGGCGCCGCCGGTGACGAGGAAATCTTCCTCAGCGCCCATACAACGGGTGGCGGCAAGCGCACGGCTTTTCTGGAGGCCAAGATTAACAATGCCGGCGGCGATCCCATCGCCACCGCCCAGGCAACCTTCAAGCTGATGCCGCCCGGTTCGGAAAAACCGGCGAAAGCCTAAGCCTATTTAGGCGGCCAGACGCCGTCGTCGTCGATGGGGTAGATGGCCCGGTCCAGTTTTGTGTATTCAAAGCGTTTCAGGTTCGAGGCGCAGACGCCGGGTGTGTCCACATAGATCTCGCCCTTGGCGAAGGATCGGAAATGCGCCTGCCAGGCAATGGCGGATTTGACCACGATGATCTGCTGCATCTCGGCGGCGATCCCCGCGGCCGCCAGATGATCCGCATCGAAGGGCATGGCCTTGGCCTCGGTCAACATCACTGTGACGCCATCTGCCTGGACCACCGCGACCTCGCCCAGATCAATCCACTGCCCGGTCATATAGTCGCCGCGGCGCTGATAGCGTACCGGCTGTTGAAAGACGATCTCGCCGACCAGGGGCATGGGTGGGCCGTGCAGGTCATCGGATTTGCCGCCCACATTGCCGCTGAACGTGCCGCCCACACCCAGGCCCTTGGCGGCCCGCACCGCCTCGCCATCGCATAACACGACGACGGCCTTGCGGGCGGACTGGTCGATCAGTTCGGCTAGAATAGTGGTGCCGTCGCCCGGCGCGCCGCCGCCCGCGTTGTCGGCCACGTCAACCAGAATAACTGGCCCCTCGGGTGCTGCCATGGCGCTGCGCACCGCGTCCTCAACCTTAACCAGACCGGCATCGAAATCGCCGCGCTGGCGCCATATGGTGATCGCCAGATCATCGGCGATCCGCGTGGCCTGGCCATGATCATCGCCCTGCACCAGGACGCCCACGCCCAGATGCGCCACGTCCGCATACGGGAAACCCCAGGCGATGGAGGCGGCCCAGATGCCGCCCCAGGTTTTCATATCGTGCATCTTGGCCATGATCTCGGCCACCGGCTCGGCCTCCGTGCCCTGGACCTGGGGGGGTGGGGCAAAAGGCAGCTTGCGCAGGATCTTCACCGGGCGCCGGGTACTCCATAGCATCCGATGCAGGATCTGGGCCGCTTCCGCCCCCCGCGCGCCCATATCGCTGTGGGGATATGTATCATAGCCGACCAGGGCATCGGCCTGCGCGATCAGCCCTTCCGATAGATTGGCATGCAGATCAAAGGTCGCTACCATGGGCGTGTTGGGGGCCAGTTTCGAACGTATCGCGGCAAGAAACTGCGCATCGGTTTCCGTCGCACCCTCGGCGACGCAGGCGCCATGTAAATGCACCAGAACGCCGTCGATTTCACCGGCGCCGTCCAACAGCTCTAAAGTACGATCGACCAGGGCCTGAAAGGCCGCCGCCGTGACCAGCCCCGACGGCACGGCGCCGGCGAACAGGCCTGGTATCAGGTTCAGGTCCAGCTCCATGGCGGCATTCATGGCGCCGCCGACTTCGGTATTGGTATCGGCAAACAGCGCGAATATCTCGTCGCCCTCGCCATATTGATAGGCGTGAAAGTCGTCCAATCCGGTTTGCCCTTGGGCGAAGGTATTGGTTTCGTGCCAGATGCCGGTGATGAATATGCGTTTTGCCATGCCCTATTTATCGCCTGTTTTAGGATCGCCTGACAAGCGCATGCGCTCGCCGTCCCAGACCCGGGCCAACAGCAGCGCCGCCAGTAGGGAGGCACAGGCAATCCCCGCCATGAAGAAAAAGGCACCGTTGGCGAAAGACTGATACAACCAGCCGGCCCCCGCCATGGCGATGCCTACGGCGATGCCGGCGCCTACCGCGCCATGCAGGCTTTGCGCCGTGGCCGACATCTCCACGGGCGCGGCGCGGGCAATGAAATGCATGGCACCCAGATGCGCGGCGCCAAAAGTAAAGGCATGCAAGCCTTGGGTCAGTAATGCCAACCATAACTCATCGGACAGACCCATAGCGGTCCAGCGCACGATGCCGGCGGCGGCACCCAGGGCAATCAGATTGGCGGCGCCAAAGCGGGAAAGCAGGCGATTGCCCAGCCAAAACAGGATGATTTCCGCCACTACCCCCTCGGCCCACAGGGCGCCGATCGTTATGTCGGAGAAACCGATACTGCGCCAATGCAGGGTGGCGAAGCCGTACAGCACTGCATGGCTGGCGCTGCTCAGCCCGCCAGCCAACAGGAACAGCAGGAATGCTGGTTGCCTCAGCAGACGTAGTACGGCGCCTGATGGGGCGGCGCTGGTTTGCGCCTCGCCTTTGGTTTCCTTCGGCAGTTGGGCGCAGGATAACAGGACGATGGCCAAAAGGGCTAAAACAGCCCACAGCACCGACCAGGAACCAAATACCGCCAGCATCGGTCCGCCCGCGAAGGATGTTGCGATGAAGGTGATCGAGCCCCAAATGCGTAACCGGCCATAATCCAGGCCCAGGCGGTAAACCGCGCCCAAAACCACGGTTTCACCCAACGGCATGATGGATGAAAAGGCGACCGAGGCGATCAGATTGACCGCCAACAGGCCCCAGAAACCTTCGGCGAAAAAAAAGCAGGAGAAGGCCAGCATGGCGATGGCGGTGAGGATCAATAAAGGCCGTCGCCGCTCACCCCGCCGGTCGGCCAGCTGTGCAATCAACGGATTGGCCAGTACGCGCAGCCACAGCCCGGCGGAAAGCAACAGACCGATCTCTGTCGCCGTCAGGCCGCGCGCCTTCAGAAACACCGGCCAGAACGGCGCCATGATGCCGACCACGGCGAAGACAGCGCCGAAATAGAATGATAGCCGCCAGGCCCGAAGCGTCGTTGGCTGCATGAAAACTTTCCGGCCCGTATTGCCAGCCTTGCGGCTGAGTGTAACCATTGGGCCAACGAGTTGAATGGAGGATCTGTCAATGAACTACGATAAATATACCTGTTTTGAGGCCAGACGACAGGGCCGTGTTTTGACCCTGACGATGAACCGGCCCGACGACCTGAATGCCGTCAACAAAGCCATGCATGATGAACTGGGCACGATTTTCTATGACATCCAGCTGGATGACGAGACGGACGTCGTTGTTCTGACCGGGGCGGGCCGCGCCTTTTCCGCCGGCGGTGATCTGGCCATGATGAAGCGCATCGCCGACGGCTCTGACGAACCCATGCTGCTGTTGGTCGATGCCAAACGGATCATCTATTCCCTGCTGGATTTGGAAAAGCCGATTATCGCCGCCATCAACGGTCATGCCATGGGCCTGGGCGCCAATATCGCCCTGATGTGCGATACCATCTTCATGTCGTCGGCGGCTAGGATCGCCGATCCCCATGTCAAGGTCGGCGTGGTCGCGGGCGATGGCGGCTGCGTGATCTGGCCGCAGTTAATCGGCTATGCCAAGGCTAAGGAATTCCTCATGACCGGCGATCCTCTCGGCGCGGAAGAGGCGGAGCGTATCGGCCTGATTAATCATGTCACCGCGCCCGGGGACACCCTGGCCGAGGCCCAGGCCTTTGCCCACCGTCTGGCCGACGGCGCCACGGCAGCGATCCGTTGGACCAAGGTTTCCGCCAACATTGGCCTGAAGCAGCTGGCCCATTCGATCATGGATACTTCGCTGGCCTATGAATGGCTGACCTTCGCCGCCGATGACCACAAGGAGGCGATCAATGCCTTTTTGGAAAAACGGGAGCCGGTCTTTACCGATACTTGATCCCGGCATCGGGAAGCCGTCATAGTGGCGCCTGAATCGAGAAAAAAGCGGGAGGGGCGTCATGTTGAAGGTTTATGGCCGGGCGAATTCGGTCAACGTGCAAAAGGTGATGTGGGTGATCGGCGAGTTGGGCCTGGCCCATGAGCGCATGGATGTGGGCGGCGCCTTTGGCCAGAACGATCAGGACTGGTACCTGG
>CAYWYB010000137.1:0-13002 GCA_964462145.1 uncultured Rhodospirillaceae bacterium | reverse complement strand
ATCAAGAACGTCAACTCCATCCGTTTCATGCAACAGGCCATTCAATACGAAACCACCCGACAGATCGATATTCTGGAGGAGGGCGGCAGCATTGATCAGGAAACCCGTCTGTTCGATGCCCAGACCGGCACCACGCGGCCCATGCGCTCCAAAGAGGAGGCGCACGATTACCGTTATTTCCCCGATCCCGATCTGTTGCCGCTGGAATTCAGCCCCGAATTCGTTGACCGTATCCGGGCCAGCCTGCCTGAACTGCCTGATGCCAAGAAACAACGCTATATGGACGAACTGGGCCTTTCGGCCCATGACGCGGGCGTTCTGGTCAGCGAACGGGATACGGCGCTGTTTTATGAGGAAGTGGCGGCGGGCCGCGATGCAAAAGTTGCCGCCAACTGGGTGCAAGGCGAGTTTTTCGCGCAACTGTCAAAGTTGGAGCGGGATATCGCCGACAGCCCCGTCAGCGCCGAACAACTGGGCGGCTTGATCGATTTGATCGCGGATAACACGATATCAGGCAAGATTGCCAAGGATGTCCTGGAGATCATGTTCGAAAGCGGCCAGGACGCCGCCGTCATCGTCGAGGAAAAGGGCCTGAAACAGGTCTCCGACAGCGGCGCCATTGAGGGTGAGATCGATACCATTATCGCCGCCAACCCGGACAAGGTGGCGGAATTCCAAAGCGGCAAGGAAAAGATGATCGGCTGGTTCGTCGGCCAGGTCATGAAGGCCACCAAAGGCAAGGCCAACCCGCAAATGGTCAATCAGCTGCTGCGGGACAAGCTAAAGCCCTAATTCATTCAGGCCTTAAGCAAAAACGAGATATCCCCGCCCGAGGCTTCCAGATGCCGCACCAGGGCGGACAGGAACAGTGACGAGCCGCAGATCTCCATGCTCTCCTGCAGGATGTTCAACATGCCGGATGCGAAGCCGTCGCCGACCGTAGTCCACCAATAGCCGATGAACAGGTCGGTGCCAAAAGCGCCGCCCACGAAGACCAGCCCGGCCACGATAAAGCGGTTGCGGCTGCTGGCCGGCAAATGGCGCAGAAAACCAAGGTAAACGATCAAGAATATTGCCATTAGCACCGCCGCCGGGATGACCCAGGAATAATACAGGAAACCATCCAGGTCGAAGGCATAGCGCAGGGGACGGATCGTCATTTCGTGAATGACGGAGATTTCGTCCATGGACATATAGGTGAAAATAAAGGCCAGGCCCAGCCAATGGCGGCGGTAATTCGGCTCGCCCTTGGGCAGGCGAAGGGCGATGATCGCCAGGCACATGGCACATGAAATCAGCAACAGGCTGAATACCAGGTGGGAACATTGGCCTCCTCGGCCAGGGTGAACTGCCGCACCATGCCTAATAGCCGTTTGTGATCCAACAGGTAGTACGAGATGTCCACGGCGATACCCATAACGGTCAGGAAGACCGCACCAAGGATCAAAAACTGCTCAATCCGTCTACGCGACAGGGCCAGTGGCGGGACCGATGTTGGCGTTGCTGGCATGATGTTTTCCCTCTTTTGGTTTCTCGTGAGCGACTAGGGGGCGGTTATGCGGCAGTTATCTTCACGGCGCAGTATTTCACCTCGGCGATCTTGCCGTCGGGGTCCAGGGCGGCGTTGGTCAGCAGATTTACCGCCGCCTCGGCAAAGCAGAAAGGAATAAACAGGCTTCCAGGCTGTACCCCGATGTCGAGCCGGGCGGTCAGTTCGATTTCGCCCCGCCGGCTTTGCACATGTATGCGGTCACCGGCGGCAAGGCCGAGCCTGTCCAGATCGGCAGGGGACAGGTGGGCCACGGCCTCGGGCTCCAACTGATCGAGAACCGGCGCGCGCCGGGTCATGGCACCGGTATGCCAATGTTCCAACAGCCTGCCCGTCAGCAATACCATCGGATAGGTCTCATCCGGCAATTCGTCCGGATGGACAATGTCGCAGGGGACGAATTTGCCCCGGCCGTCATCGGTGGGAAACCGATCGCCAAAAATCACCGCCTCGCCCGGATCGCCGTCGTGCAGGCAGGGGTAGGTGATGGCATCCTCTTCCTCCAAGCGGTGCCAGCTCATGCCGTGGATGGAATTCATGGCCTCTCGCATTTCCCGAAAAACCTCCCGTGCGCCGCCGTGGTCCCAATCCAGCCCCATGCCATTCGCGATTTGTTCGATGATCCACAGATCCTGCCGGGCATCCCCGGGCGGCTGCAGAGCCTGGCGGCCCAACTGCACTTGGCGGTTTGAATTGGTCACCGTGCCGTCCTTTTCCGGCCAGGCGGAGGCGGGCAGAACTACGTCGGCGAAACAGGCGGTCTCGGTCAGGAAAATATCTTGCACCACCAGGTGTTCCAGTTTGGCCAGGGCGGCGCGGGTATGATTGAGGTTCGGGTCGGACATGGCCGGGTTTTCACCCATTATATAAAGACCGCGAATATCCCCCTGATGAATGGCGTCGGTAATTTCCACCACGGTCAGGCCTGGTTCCGGGTCCAGCTTGGTTTGCCAAAGTTCCTCGAACCGGGCCTGGGCGGCGGGATCGTTGACGGCCTGATAATCGGGATAGACCATGGGGATCAAGCCGGCATCCGAGGCGCCCTGGACGTTGTTCTGGCCCCGCAAGGGATGCAAACCCGTACCCGGACGGCCAATTTGTCCTGTGGCCAGGCACAGGGAGATTAGGCAGCGGGCGTTATCGGTGCCGTGAATATGCTGGGAGATACCCATGCCCCAAAAGATCATGGCGCGTTCGGCAGTGGCAAAAGCCCGCGCGGCGGCGCGGATATCTTCAGCCGCCACGCCCGTCACCTCGGCCATGGCCTCGGGCGGGAAAGCCTTGATATGCGCCGACAGTTCAGCGAAATCGTCCGTGCGGGCGGCAATGAAGCCGTGATCGACCAGATCCTCTTCGATAATGACATGCAGCATGGCGTTTAAAAGCGCCACATCGGTGGCGGGCCACAAATTCAACATCCAGGTGGCATATTGTTTCAGGGCCACGCCATCGGGGTCGATGACGATCAGCTTGGCGCCATTCTTGACCGCCTGCTTGAAATAGGTGGCCGCCACGGGATGGTTGACCGGCGGATTGCAGCCGATCACCAGAATAACGTCCGCGGCAAGGGCGTCGGTGAAGGGCGCCGTGACCGCGCCCGAGCCGATTGTCTGCATCAATGCGGCGACGGAGGAGGCATGGCAAAGCCGGGTGCAATGATCCACATTGTTGCTGCCAAATCCGGTTCGCACCAATTTTTGAAACAGATAGGCCTCTTCATTTGAGCCTTTAGCTGAGCCAAACCCGGCAAGTGACTGTTTATCATGGATATCTCGTATTCTCACTAGGCCGTCGGCGGCATGGGCCAGGGCCTCTTCCCAGCTTGCTTCGCGAAAATGGGTCAACGGATTGGCGGGATCAATGGCCACGTCGTCCTTGGCCACGCCGTCGCGGCGAATTAATGGCGTGGTCAGGCGCTCGGGGCTGTGAATGTAATCGAAGCCGAAGCGGCCCTTGACGCAAAGACGGCCATGATTGGCCGGTCCGTCCCGGCCATCCACGCCCACGATGCGTTCATCCTTGATATGGAAGGTCAGCTGGCAACCGACACCGCAATAGGGGCAGACCGAATTTACCTGACGATCCGCCGCGATGACGCCGCCTGTCGGCAGCAATGCCCCCGTGGGGCAGACGCGCACGCATTCGCCGCAGCCAACGCAATGGCTCTCGCCCATGGGTTCGTCGAAGTCAAAGGCGATATGCGCCGCCGCGCCCCGACCCGCCATGGCGATGACGTCATTGACCTGGACTTCCCTGCAGGCCTGAACACATAAATTGCATTGAATGCAGGCATCGAGATTGACCTGCATGGCGGGATGGCTGTTATCGCTCTCGGGACTAGTGCGCCGGCGCGGAAAGCGGCTGCTCTGCACGCCTTGTGTTTCGGCCCAATGCCAGAACAGGGACTCGGGATCGTGTGTCTCGCCGCGAGCCGGCTGGTCGGCGAGCAGCAGTTCCATGACCATGGCCCGTGACCGCGCGGCCCGCTCCGATGCGGTCTTGACCACCATGCCGGCTTCGGGTTGCCGCCGGCAGGACGGTGCCAGAACCCGTTCGCCGTCAATTTCCACCATGCAGGCACGGCAATTGCCGTCCGCGCGGTAACCAGTTTCCTCGCTATGGCATAGATGCGGCAGGGTGGTGCCCAGGCGGGCTGCCACCTGCCAGATACTTTCGCCAGGCGCGGCCTCGACCGGGCTGCCGTCGAGTTCGAATTTTATCGTCCCGCTCATGCGATGGCTCCGGGAAAATGGCGTAACGCGCAGCGCAGCGGATTGGCCGCCGCCTGGCCCAGGCCGCAGATCGAGGCATCCGCCATGACGTCCGCCAGATCACTGAAAGCGGTGCCGTCGGCTCCCGCCTTGCCGGCGTTCAACATGGCCACAGCCTTTTCCGTGCCGACCCGGCAGGGGGTGCACTGACCACAGCTTTCATGGGCGAAAAACCGCATTAAATTGCCGACCACGGCGGCAATATCGTCCTGTTGCGACAACACGATCAGAGCGGCGGAGCCAATTAGGCCGCCGTGTGCCTCCAAGGTGCCGAAGTCCATGGCTTCGTCGGCCAGGCTGGCGGGCAGGATACCGCCCGAGGCGCCGCCTGGTAAAAATGCCGCCAATTCATGCCCTTCCGCCATGCCGCCGCAATGATCCTCGATCAAGGCGCGGGCGGAAATGCCTGCCGGCACGTGCTTCACGCCAGGTTCGCGCACCCGGCCCGAGACTGAAAAACTGCGCATATTCGGCCAGGCCGAACCCGCATTGATGGCATCGCGAGCCCAATACAGGGTCTCGATATTGTTGATCAGGGTGGGGCGGCCAAACAGTCCGGCCTGGGACGGGAAGGGGGGACGTTGGCGGGGCAGGCCGCGCTTGCCTTCGATACTCTCCAGCATGGCCGATTCTTCACCGCAGATATAGGCACCCGCGCCCCGGCGCATCCGGATCGGCATCTTCGATAGGCCCGCTGCCGCGACTTTGGCAAATTCCTGCCGCAACAGCGCACGCAAATGGGGATATTCATCACGCAAATAGAGATAGATCTCCGCCGCGTCCACGGCCCAGGCCGCCAGCAACATGCCTTCGATGAAGCGATGCGGGTCGCGCTCCAGGTAATGGCGATCCTTAAACGTTCCCGGCTCGCTCTCATCGCCGTTCACGGCCAAGATGCGCGGACCGGGCTCGGCCGCAACCAGGCCCCATTTGCGCCCTGTGGGAAATCCCGCGCCACCCAAGCCGCGCAGGCCGCTTTCCTCCAATTCAGCAATAATCTGCTGTTTTTGGTGCTTTCCCGCCATACATTGACGCAATAGATTGTAACCGCCATCCGTTTGATAACGGTCGAAATCGATCGCTGGCGTGATGATTCCCGCTGCCCCGGGCGCCGACAACGCGGCCTGGACCGTTTTCTCATCAGCATGGGGCAGATATTCGGTCGCGATGGCGGCGACCGGCGCGCAGTCGCAACGGCCCATGCAGGCGCCGCGGATAATCCGGACCTTGCCTTCCAGTTCCTCTTCCAAATTGGCGGCGATTTTGTCGGCACCGGCCATTTGGCAGGGCAGGCCGTCACAGATATGCACAGTAGGTGCAATGCCTGGGGCGTCATCGTCAACCACATCGAAACGATGATAGAACGTTGCGACTTCGTAAACCTCCGCCAGGGAGAGGCGCATACAATCCGCCAGGGCCGCCAGATGACGGTGACGAAGACAGCCCGCCGCATCCTGGATCCGGTGCAGATATTCCAGCAGCAACGACCTATCCAGGGCCTCGTCACCGATAACTTGGCGTACTTCGGACACATCCGCCGCATTGCTTTGCCGGCCGCGCATGGTGAAGTTGCCCCGGCTTCGATGCTTACCGGGCGGGCGCCCCAGTTTATGTTCCGCTGCTTCGCTTCTCCCTCTAGACGGCATTTCGCCTCCACCAGCGATTAATATATGACCAATTTAGTCGGACAGGGTCACGTGGCCATGGACCCTGGGGTCAGTTTTGTTTAGGTTCACTAACACTAATCATATCGCAACGAAGCCCCGGCGTCTCTGATCTGATCGCCTAAGTCGAAACCCGCGCCGGGCCGCAAAAACACAGGCTAGAAACAAAAGATGCCCGATTTAGTTTTGTTATCTCTGCTTTGCTCCAAATTGTGCCACGATTTGGTGGGTCCTGTCAGCGCGGTTGGCAACGGCGTCGAAATACTTGAAGACGAGAATGATCCCGAAATGCGCCAACAGGCGATCGGGCTTTTGGCCCATAGTGCCGAATTGGCGGCCAATCGACTGAAGTTCATGCGTTTGGCGTTCGGCGCGGCGGGTGGCGAGGGCGTTGCGATCAGCATTAATGAAGCGCGGCAAACGGCGTCGGATTTTCTAGCCGATGGCAGAGGCGAGTTGGTTTGGCCCAGTACACAGGATGAAGAAGGACTGGGGCCGGATAAGACGGGCATCAAGGTATTGCTGAATTTGATCCTAATCGCCAACGATACTATTCCGCGTGGCGGCCAGGTGCATGTCACCCTCGGGCATGGTGACATGGCCGGCCGGAATATAATCACTGCGAATATCCGTGCAGAGGGCGCTGGTGCGCGTCTGGGCGATGGGGTGGAAACGGCTTTGGATACGACAAGTGACAGCCATGCCCTAAATCCAAAATCCGCCCCCGCCCGTCTGGCCGCTAGTTTGGCCCAATCTTTCGGTGGCGCGGTCACCGTTATGCCGCAAGTAGATGCCGTGGAATTTTCGGTTGAATTAATTCCGGCTGATTAAAAAAACCACCTTACATTCGTTTTTACTTCACAGCTTTTTAACTTTCTTCCGCCATCTTGAGCTCATGACCGCGGGGGGAGGAGTGTCCCAGAGCCGGTCCCGATGCAACAACCGATAAGGTGGCCGCAATGGACGAGCTACTCAGCGAATTCTTAACTGAGACATCTGAGAGTCTCGCTACGCTTGACGTCGAACTGGTCAAGCTGGAACAGGATCCGAACGCACCGGATCTTATTGATAACATTTTCCGACTGGTCCATACGATCAAGGGCACCTGCGGATTTCTTGGTTTGCCGAGGCTGGAAGCCGTGGCGCATTCGGCGGAGAATGTGCTTGGCAAGGTCCGTGATCAAGAGCTGGTGGTGACACCGCAGGCTGTTTCGTTGATCCTGGGCTCTTTGGACAGAATCAAAGATTTGCTGGCCGCCCTTGAAGAGACGGAAGCCGAGCCGGAAGGCGACGATGCCGATTTGATCAGCCAACTGGACGCCATGGCCCAGGGCCAGGAAGTTCAGGGTGACGTCAAAGCCCCGGTGGAAGCCGAAGCCCTGGCCCCCATGCCCGAGCGCGCGCTGAAGGAAGGGGAGGCCACCGAAGACGAATTGGAACGGGCCTTCCGCGAAACCGAAACAGAGCCGACGGAAATCGTGACCAAGCCAGAACCGGCGAAAGCCGCTGCCCCGGCACCGGTCGCCGCCAAGGCATCACAGGAACCCCGGGCCGAAAAGTCCGGCGAAAGTTCCGTGGCTTCCCAGAGCATTCGCGTCAGCGTCGATGTACTGGAAGACCTGATGACCATGGTCTCCGAGTTGGTCTTGACGCGTAACCAGCTGATGCAAATGGTGCGCGGGCATGCCGACAGTGAATTCAAGGTGCCTCTGCAACGGTTGAGCCATGTAACGACCGAGCTGCAGGAAGGCGTGATGAAGACGCGGATGCAGCCGATTGGCAATGCCTGGGCGAAACTGCCTCGCATCGTTCGTGATCTGAGCCACGAACTGGGCAAGAAAATCGATCTGCAGATGCTGGGCGCGGACACTGAACTGGACCGCCAGGTGTTGGAGCTGATCAAGGATCCGCTCACCCACATGGTGCGCAATTCGGCTGACCATGGCCTGGAAACGCCAAGTGAGCGGGCCGAGGCCGGCAAGCAGGAAACCGGCAAGGTTGTCCTGAACGCCTACCACGAGGGTGGCCATATCATTATCCAGATCAAGGATGATGGCCGTGGCATCAACGTCGAAAAGCTGCGCGCCAAGATGGTGGCGAACGGCATGGGGACGGAAGCCGAAGTCGCCGAGATGAGCGATCAACAGATCCAGATGCAGATCTTTGCCGCCGGTTTCTCCACCGCGGAAGTCGTGACGGCCGTTTCCGGCCGTGGCGTTGGCATGGACGTGGTCCGCACCAACATCGAAAAAATCGGCGGTACGGTCGAGTTAAGCTCCGAATGGGGCAAGGGCAGCACCTTTACGATTAAGATCCCGCTGACCCTGGCGATTGTTTCCGCTCTCATCGTGGAGAGCTGTGAAGACCGTTTTGCCATCCCGCAATTGAGCGTGGTGGAATTGGTCCGTGCCTCGAAGGAATCCGAACATCGGATCGAGATGATCAAGGAGACACCGGTTCTGCGCCTGCGCAATCGTCTGTTGCCGCTGGTCTATCTGGGCGACAGCCTGAAATTGGCGAATGCCTCCGAACATAAACTGACCGAAGGCGCCGAGGTTTTCGTCGTCGTCAGCCAAGTTGGTTCCTATACCTTTGGCATCGTGGTTGACCGGGTCTTCGATACGGAAGAAATCGTGGTCAAGCCGGTGACGCCGTTGCTGCGGGATATCTCCATGTTCTCGGGCAATACCATTCTAGGCGATGGCAGTGTCATCATGATCCTGGATCCCAATGGTATCGCCGCTTCAACATCCGATACCAAGGTTGGTGAACGTTCCGATATGGATGATGATCAGAGCCATGCGGTCGCCACGGACGACACCACGACGATGCTGGTCTTCCGGGCCGGCAGCAACGAGCCGAAGGCCGTGCCGCTGTCCCTGGTTGCCCGTCTGGAAGAAGTCGATGTGGAAACCGTGGAACACGCCAATGGCCAGAGCCTGGTGCAGTATCGCGGTAAACTGATGCCGCTGGTGAAGATGGACGATAGCTATGACATCCGCGAGAGCGGGCGTCAGCCAATCCTGGTCTTCTCCGATGGTGATCATTCCATGGGCCTGGTGGTCGATGAAATCGTTGATATCGTTGAATCTCAGCTGGACATCGAATTGACGGCAACGCAACAGGGTTACCTGGGCAGCGCGGTCATTGAAGGCAGCGCGACCAACGTCATCGATGTCGGTCACTATCTGAGCGATGCTTTCGCCGACTGGTTCACATCACCTGATGACGCCGCGTATGGCGAAGCCGATGCCCGGCGCTTGCTGTTGATTGATGACTCACCGTTCTTCCGCAACATGCTGACGCCGTTGCTGGAAGTCGCGGGTTACCAAGTCACGGTGGCGAGCAATAGCGATGAAGCCCTTGCCCTGCGCGAAGATGGCGTGGAATTCGACTGTATCGTCAGTGACATTGAAATGCCTGGTATGAGCGGCTTCGAACTGGCCGAACAGGTCAAAAGCGATGGCCGTTGGCAGGCGACACCAATCGTTGCCCTGTCCTCGCACGTTAATCCGAAAGATCTTGAGCGTGGCCGGAATGTAGGCTTTAGCGACTATGTCGGCAAATTCGACAGAGACGCCCTGCTTACAACCCTGTCGCAGACTCTGGCCGAAAAGGTGGAAGTGGCATGAGTAACCTGAAAAGCACGAATGATCAGTCCCTCGATCAGTTGGATGATCAGCAGAACAAAACGGACTCGGAAGAGTACGTAACGGCACTCATCGACGGCCAGCTGTTTGGTATACCGGTATTGGCGGTTCAGGACGTTCTGGGGCCGCAGGCCCTGGCCAATATTCCGCTGGCACCGCCGGAGGTCGCCGGTTCGCTGAACCTGCGTGGCCGCATCGTAACGGCGATCGATCTGCGCAAACGCCTCGGCATGGAGCCGGCCGACCGCGAGAAATCCATGAGTATCGTGGTCGACCACCATGGCGAATTGTACAGCCTCTTGATCGACGAAGTCGGTGAAGTGCTGCAGGTGCCGATGCAGAATTACGAGCGTAATCCAGCGACCCTGGACCCGCGTTGGCGTGATGTGTCGCAAGGCATCTTCCGTCTTGACGGGCAACTGCTGGTGATCCTGCAGGTGCAGCGTCTTCTGGACATCATCAAGGTAGCCACCGCCGCCTAACGGTGGGCTACCGCGATCCATCCATTTGAACAGCAATGTTCAGCATGCCTTTTGACCGTGACCGACGGAGTTGGAAATGAAATCTTGTTTGGTCGTCGATGATTCTAAAGTGATCCGCATGGTAGCTCGTCGAATCCTCGAAACCCTGGACTTCGAAATATCCGAAGCCGTCGACGGTCAGGAGGCATTGGATGCCTGCCTGGAAGAAATGCCCGACGCCATTCTGCTGGACTGGAACATGCCGGTTATGAATGGCCTGGATTTTCTCAAATCGTTGCGCGTGGTTGATGGTGGCGATGCGCCGGTCGTGGTGTTTTGCACCACGGAAAACGACATGAGCCATATCGTTGAAGCCATGAAAGCGGGCGCCAACGAATACATCATGAAGCCCTTTGACAAGGAAATCATTCAAGCGAAGTTCGTTCAAGTAGGATTGCTCTAATGGGGAACGCGCGGGAACCCGCGCAAGCGACCGCGGGGAAAAGCAGTACGGCCAACGCTTCGGGTCAAATCCGGGTGATGGTGGTTGATGACTCGGCGGTGATCCGGGGCCTGGTAAAGCGTTGGCTGCAGGAAGACGCTGATATCGAGGTCGTGGCCTGGGCCACCAACGGCGAAGCCGCTCTCCAAGAAATTGAAACTCATAAACCTGATGTCGTGGTTCTCGACATCGAGATGCCGAAAATGGACGGCATCACCGCTCTGCCGCAAATGCTGAAGCTCTCGCCGCGTTCCAAGGTCGTGATGTCATCTACCCTGACCACGCGGAATGCCGACATCGCACTGAAAGCATTGTCGCTTGGCGCTTCCGACTATATTGCCAAGCCGAGCGCATCAGGCGAGCTGCATTCCGCCGACGGCTTCCGCCGGGAGTTGCTGGACAAGGTACGGGCCCTGGGCAACTCCGCACGCATGCGCGGCCGCATTGCGGCACGGATCGTGGCGAAATCAAACGACGGCGGTGTCGTCAACACCCGTTCGCAAGGCGGCCATTATGGCAGCGCGCCGATCGTCCTTCGTAAACCAGGCCGCCTGTCGCCGCAAATCATCTGTGTCGGCAGTTCCACCGGCGGCCCGCAGGCGCTGATGAAGTTGCTGGGGGCCATCGGCGGCAAGGTAAAACAGCCAATCCTGATTACCCAGCACATGCCGGCCACCTTTACGACCATTCTGGCTCAGCATTTGAGCCGCATTGATGGCATCGAATGCGAGGAGGCGGTGGACAAGTGCAAGTTAACCGACGGCCATGTCTATCTTGCGCCAGGCGATTATCACATGGTGGTCGAACGTTCCGGCACGGAAAATATTCTGCGCCTGAACCAGGAGCCACCAGAGAATTTCTGCCGGCCATCCGTGGATCCCATGTTACGCAGCGCCGTCGCCGCGTATGGGGAGAGGATCCTGACGGTAGTGCTGACCGGCATGGGTCATGACGGCCTGAAAGGCGGCCATGACGTTGTTGAGCGCGGCGGTACGCTGATTGCCCAGGATGAAGGCAGCAGCGTTGTATGGGGAATGCCCGGCGCGGTCGCCACGGGCGGACTATGTAGCGCCGTATTACCCATTGACGAGATGGGTGACACGGTCGTGCGTATTGCCAATGGGGGGGGGCTATGACGCCAACGGATTTCGAGTATTTGGCAGGCATCCTAAAGGACAGATCCGGGTTATCCATCGGACCGGACAAAACCTATTTGCTGGAAAGCCGCCTGACCCCGGTTGCGCGCAAGAACAATCTTGACGACCTCGATGCCCTGGTCGCCGAGGTGAGGCGCAGCAAAAAAGAAGCGTTGCTTTGCGAAATAACCGAAGCGATGACGACCAATGAATCCTTCTTTTTTCGCGACGCCACACCTTTTGAAATATTCGAAAAGGTAATTCTGCCGCAGCTTTTGGAAACACGCGCTTCCCGTAAAAGCCTCCGCATTTGGAGCGCGGCCTGCTCCACCGGCCAGGAAGCTTACAGTCTGTCAATGATCCTGCGGGAAATGGCGCCGCAGTTGGCCGGCTGGCGCATCGAAATTGTCGGCACCGATATTTCCAATGAAGTCCTGGAAAAGGCCAAGGTGGGAATCTATTCGCAATTCGAAGTGCAGCGCGGGTTGCCTATTCAGCTGTTGATGAAATATTTCACCCAGGTCAACGAGCTTTGGCAGATCGACGCCTCGATCCGCGCCATGGTCTCCTACAAGGAATTCAATCTGCTGAAGGATCTCAAGGCGCTCGGCAATTTCGATATTATCTTTTGCCGCAATGTCCTGATCTATTTTGATCAACCGACCAAGACCAAGGTCCTGAATGCGATGTCGGACATCCTGGCTCCGGACGGCTGCCTTTTCATGGGCGCGGCCGAGACGGTTCTTGGTATTTCCGATGTCTTCCAACCCATTCCAGGTCAGCGTGGCGTCTACAATATGGCCCACAACACAGACAAGAGCGCCCAGGCGCCAGCAAGCAAACTGGCCGCCGCCGCGGGCTAACTTCTTCTAACGCAATATGAGAAGACGGTGCGCCGGAGATGACCTCTCCGGCGTTGTCGCGTTGCCATACCTTGACATTTTGCACTGCAGAAAAACTTGACCCGTGACGAGGTTAGGTGACGAGGTTAGGTGACGAGGATTTGGAAAAAGAAAACGGCCGCTTCGAAAAGCGGCCGTTTCTTTTGTTTGCGGCAACCGCGTTTTAGGCAGCTGCTTCTTCGTCGGCGGGTGGGTCGCGCAAGACGTAACCGCGTCCCCAAACCGTCTCGATATAATGTTCGCCGCCCGTGGCGTTCGCGAGCTTTTTGCGTAACTTGCAAATGAAGACATCAATGATCTTCAATTCCGGCTCGTCCATGCCGCCGTACAGATGGTTCAGAAACATCTCCTTGGTCAGGGTCGTGCC
>CAYWYB010000136.1:0-13026 GCA_964462145.1 uncultured Rhodospirillaceae bacterium | reverse complement strand
CGTCTGGCCCGGCTGGACCGGCCGATCGGCACCTGGTTGCTGCTGTGGCCGTGCTGGTGGTCCCTGGCCGTGGCGAGTGATGGTCTACCCAATGGCTGGCTATTGGCGGCCTTTGCCATCGGCGCCCTGGTCATGCGCGGGGCGGGCTGCGCCTGGAATGACATCACCGACCGGGATTTCGACGGTCAGGTGGAGCGCACCCGCACACGACCCATCCCCAGCGGCGAGATCAGCATTGGCCAGGCAGGCGCTTTCATGGTTCTGCTGGCCCTGATCGGCCTGAATATATTGCTGCGCTTGAACAACTTCGCCATATGGATCGGCGTGATGTCCCTGGCCCCGGTGGTGATCTATCCCTTCATGAAGCGTATTACCTGGTGGCCGCAGGTCTTTCTCGGCCTGGCCTTCAACTGGGGCGCCTTGCTGGGTTGGGCCGCCGTACGTGGCGAGCTGAGCCTGGCGCCGATCCTGTTGTATCTGGGCGGCATTGCCTGGACCCTGGGTTATGACACCATCTATGCCCACCAGGACAAGGTGGATGATGCCCTGATCGGCGTTAAATCCTCGGCCCGCAGGCTTGGCGCGAAGACCCGGCCCGTGCTGTGGCTGTTTTACGGCCTGGCGATCATATTGTTTGGGCTGGCCGGCTGGACAGCGGGGCTGGGGCCGCTGTTCCTGGCGGGTCTGGCGCTGGCGGCGTTGCAGCTGGCCTGGCAGGCCGGCAAGGTCAACATCGATGATCCGGAGGATTGCCTGCGTAAATTCCGCTCCAACACCTGGTTCGGCTGGCTGCTTTTTGGCGGCGCCCTGCTGGGCTAAAGCGATTTAGGGGCCCGGCTTAAGAGCCTGGATTAAGAGTCTGGCACCGTGGTATGGGCCAGCCGGGTGGTGTCGAAACTGGGCAGGTTCAATTCATCGGGCAGGCCGGGAATATAGGTCATCGCCACGAATTCATAGGACAACCCGGTCACTTCCACCGTGACCAGCGGGGTAACCGTTTGGCCGGTGCCGCCAATATCCAAGCCGCTGTCGGAATAGGTCACGATGACATTATCGCCGTCAATGCGCGGCGAAACTTCCTGCATGGCGGCTACGATCGTGTCGAAAGAACCTGAATTATCAACCGAACCGCCGCTGCACGACACGTTGCCCGAGCCGGTACAGGTGATTGGCGTGGTGTCCAGATCTCCCAGATCGATTATGGCATCCTCGATCAGGGCGGCGCGCAGGCCGCGCCGCGTGGCTTCGCTGACCTTGTGGAAGTCGAACATGATCAGGCCAACTTCCAGGGCGCCCAGGGTAAGAAGCAGCAGCGCCGGCAGGATCAAAGCGAATTCGGTGGCCGCCGAGCCCCGGCGGCAGCGCCGCCATGCGGCAAGAGCCCTGGTCGGCTTGATGGTTTTGTTCACGCGCATGTATCAATCCCCCACAAAGGCCTGTTCATGGGCCGCGGTCATGGTGATCGTGTTAAAGCCATAGCTTTGCAGGAAGCCGCTGAAATACGCCTCGTAAGGTACGCTCGCCGCCAAACTGATGACCTCGAAATCCGTACCGCCGGAGCTGTAGGTCGAGGTTGTCACCGACAAAGTGGCCGAGCCGTCGGACCAGCCGGGAACTATGTAGCCACCGGAGCCATCGGTGGTGCCGGTTTTCACCAGATTATCAATGGTCGTTTGCACGCCCGACGATAGAGGCAGGCTGGAGCGCGCCGCCAGCATGGCGCCCACACGCAGACTCTTGTCCAAATCGTTGGATTGATTGAGGTAATAGCCAAAATCAAAGATCCCGACCATGACCAGCGCCAGTACCGGCGCCAACAGCGCGAACTCCACCGCCGCCACCGCCCGGCGGCACATGAGGGCGGCCCTGGTGGCGCCAAATATTCTATTCAACGAGTTGGACATTGACATGCACATCATCTGAATATTGTTGCAAAAGGGGACCGATGATTTCCGTATAGGTGGCTGCCTGGGTACTGGCCATCTCTTCGGTCAGGAAGACCTCCACATAGCGGCCGTACGTGGGATAGGTGCCGCTGCCCTGAACGCCGAGTTCCGTGCAGTTCATCACGGCGATTTTCAGAACCCGGCGTTTAATATCGCTCGAAGCCGTCGACGTGGGCACACCAGCCGCCGGGATTGAGGCCGCCGCCGGGGTAACAGTGGTATAGCCGCTGGGTAGGTCTATATCGGTCGTGGGATAGATGGTTTTGTTTTCGTTGCGGTAAAAGGTCTCGCCCAATTCATAGAGATAGACTTGATAGCGCGTGTAATCCGCCAAATCCGTCGGCTCGGTCTCGCCGGAATGGTTGGTCGACCAATAGGTTTCTGGATCCCAATCACCATTGCCAATAATGGTGCTGCCCGACATATCGGAATCACGGCCATAATCCATGATATTCTGAGCTGGGTTTTTCGGATTCTTGTTGCCCGCGTCCAGGCGCGCATTGATACCGTTTCGGGCCTGTTGGGTCTGCACGCCGGGCGAGGTGGTGACTTCGGAGGTGTAACAAAGGCCCGGGTCATTGGCCAAGGCGTTGGATACATTCGAAGCGCCGCAATTGCCCGACGAAGGGCACAGCAAGCCGAAATTGCCCGGTGCCAGGGAGCCGCCGCCAGGACCGGACTTGGTCAGCAATTGCCGGCCCGCGTTGTCCTCGTCCAGCAGGTCGTCATCCGCATCGCCGCCTTCCGATGGATTGCAAGCCATGAAGGGCGGCGCGGCGCAGGTAATAATCGAAATGGCCGCCCGCGCGGATGCCTCCAGGGTGAACTGTTCCGCGACCGAGCCCGATGAAATGGATTGCAGAACCGGAGCCAGAAAAATGCTGATGGTACGCGGCGCCAGCGTCAGCTCCGCATAGACCGCGTCGCTGCCGTCGGTGGTAACCACCGGCGTCGGGTCGGTGCCGTCATAAAATGTGAGGCTTTGTATCGTAAAGGCGCCGGCGGTATCGGACAGATTGGTGCTGTTCGATATGGCGCCGGAAGCCGCCGCCGTGCCGCGTGTAATGGCATCCGATTGGCCGTCCAGCTGCGCCGCCGCTGAAAGCGCGGCGGCATCGGCGGCGTTCTGCATTTGCGAACGCAGCACCACGACACGGCCAATATCCAAGGCCAGCACGCCGCCTGACAGGGCCAGGGTCCCGGCGAAGGCGGCATAGATTGACACCGCGCCGCGTTGGTTTCGCGAGAAACCGGTGACGACAAAAATGATACTTGCCCATAGGTACCAAACAATCCGGTACGCAAATATTTTGTGCCAGCTAATCATCGACAATACTATATGCAGCCATTTATTAACGAACTGAGAACGATTGCGTTCTTCATACATCATGAAATTTTGCCGTTTTTGCGCTTAATCAAGTGATGAATATCACAAGACAACATCGTTTTGAGATCAAGCCGGCATCGTTGTGGGCCTATTAACCATAAGGCACACTTGCCCAACCGTATATGTGCGATTATGAATAAACATAATATTCGGCTGATTTTGGCAGGGGGTGCCGATGGCCGAAAAATTGGGGAAATGCCATGACATCCATGTACCGCTATCAGCTGCCGGTGAAGGAAACCGGCTGGCAAGTCGACAGCCAGAACGAAGTTCAATTCGCCTGGGAGTATGAAGACGGCAACGATGATTTGCTGAAGCTGTACGACAAGGGCAAACAACAGCAATGGGATGCCAAGGAGCGGATTGACTGGAGTCTGGACCTGGACCCGGAAAACCCCATGGAAATGCCCGACGAGATGGTACGCATTTATGGCTCGCCGATCTGGGACAAGATGAACGAGGCGGAACGCGCCAATCTGCGCCGCCACACCCAGGCCTGGCAAATCTCCCAGTTCCTGCACGGCGAACAAGGTGCCTTGATGGTGGCGGCCCGCATCGTCGAGACGGTGCCGGAGATGAATGCCAAATTTTACGCCGCCACCCAGGTGATGGACGAGGCCCGCCACGTAGAGGCCTATTCCAAGCTGCTGCATGACAAGTTCGAACTGGCCTATCCGATCACGCCGCCGCTTGCCTCGCTGTTGGAAGACGTGCTGCACGACAAGCGCTGGGACTTCAACTATCTGGGCATGCAGGTGCTGATCGAAGGCCTGGCCCTGGCCGCTTTTCACGGTATCCGGGATATGTCGAAGAATCCCTTGTCGGCCTCGGTCAATGCCTATGTCATGCAGGACGAGGCACGGCATGTAGCTTTCGGCCGTTTGGCCTTGCGCGACTATTATCCGCATTTGAGCGCCAGCGAGATGGCGGAGCGGGAGGAATTCCTGATCCAGGGCTGCTGGCATATGCGGGACCGCTTCACCTCGGCCGAACTATGGTCCGCCGTCGGCCTGCCCGAGAAAGAATGCCTGGAATGGGTCGAACAATCGGAAAGTTTCCGTCTGTTCAGAACCCGTCTGTTCAGCCGCATTGTGCCCATTGTGCGCGACATCGGCATGTGGACGGACAATGTCCAGGCCGCCTTCGAAAAGATGGGCGTGCTGGAATTCATTGATCCCAACCGGGATGTGGACGAGATGTTGGCCAATGACGAAAAGGTGGCCGAGGAATTCGATGCCAAGGCCCATGTTACCCAGGCGATCCAGGCAGCGGAGTAGGTTCGTCGGGATCAAGGCCGCCATGGACGCTTGAAAAGCCGCCATGGTATGATAAAGCGGTGAATCTCTCCTAAAGTTTTGCTTGAGAGTACGGACTTGACCGCGGCCAATCGAACGCCACAAGAGGCCGGCGCGACGGCGCCCCAACTCAGCCATCGGCTTATGCTGCGGCTGCTGCGTGAATACGTTCGTCCGCATGCCGGGCGCCTGATCTGGGCCGCCGTATTCATGGCCCTGGTCGCCGCGACCACCGGCCTGAACGCCTGGCTGCTGGAACCAGCCATCGACAAGGTCTTTGTCGAACAGGTGCCGGGCATGCTGATCTGGGTGCCGCTGGTTCTGGTCGCCGTCGCCTGTCTGCGCGGCGGCGCGACCTATCTGCAAAGTATTCTGATGCATGGTGTCGGACAGCGTATCATTGCCGAGACCCAGGTTAAGATGTACCGCCACCTGATCGGTGCCGATCTGTCCTATTTGAACGCCATCCATTCCGGCCAGCTGCTATCGTCATTTCTGTACGATGCCAATCTGTTGCGCGATGCCGTGGGCCGGGCCATTACCGGCATCGCCAAGGATGCCCTGACCGCCGTCGCCCTGGGCGTGGTGATGTTCGTGCAGGATTGGCAGCTGGCCCTGATCGTGGTGCTGGTCTTCCCCCTGGTCGGCGTCGCCATCCGCAAGCTGGGCAAGCGCATGCGCAAGGCCTCCACCGCGACGCAGGAGGAAACCGGCAAACTAGCCAGCCAATTGAGCGAGACCCTGGATGGCGTCCGCCTGGTTAAGGCCTATGGCATGGAGGATGGCGAGACCGAGCGCATCAGGGCCCGCATCGAACGCCGCCTGAAGGAAATCATGCGCGGCATCCGCACGCGGTCGGCGGCGACGCCGTTGACCGAGGCCCTGGGCGGCGTGGCCGTGGCCATGGCGATCTTCTATGGCGGTTGGCGGGCCCAGCAAGGGGTTTTGTCCTTAGGCGAATTCATGTCATTCCTGGCCGCCCTGTTGATGGCCTATCAACCCCTGAAGGGCCTGGCCAGCCTGAATACGGCGCTGCAGGAAGGCCTGGCGGCGGCGCAGCGGATTTTCGCCGTCTTGGACGTCGCCCCTAGCATCACCGAAAAGCCGGAAGCCGAGGCCCTGGTAGTGGACCAGGGCGCCATCGCCTATGAGGACGTGCAATTCTCCTATGATGGTGAAACGGCGGCCCTGCACGGCATCGATATAGCGGTCGCGCCGGGCAGCACCGTGGCCCTGGTCGGGCCGTCGGGTTCGGGCAAAACCACGTTGATGAACCTGCTGCCGCGGTTTTACGATGCCGACAGCGGCCGGGTGCTGATCGATGGCCAGGACATCCAGGATGTCACAATTGCCAGCCTGCGCGCGGCCACGGCGCTGGTCAGCCAGGAAATTACCCTGTTCGACGATAGTGTGGCCGCCAACATCGCCTATGGCCGCCCCGGCGCCAGCCAGGCCGAGATCACCGCCGCCGCACGAGCGGCGGCCGCCCATGATTTCATTACCGCGCTGCCCCAGGGCTATGACGCTATGGTGGGCGAGAACGGCGTACGCCTGTCGGGCGGGCAGCGCCAGCGTATCGCCATCGCCCGCGCCATGCTGAAAGATGCCCCGATCCTGCTGTTGGACGAAGCCACCTCGGCCCTGGACAGCGAGGCCGAGCGCGAGGTTCAAACGGCCCTTGAAGCCTTGAAGGCGGGCCGGACCACCTTGGTCGTGGCCCATCGCCTCTCCACCGTCATGGCGGCGGATCGGATTTATGTGCTCGACGGCGGCAAGGTGGTCGAGAGCGGCGATCACAACGCCCTGCTGGCGCGCAACGGCACCTATGCCCGGCTCTATAAATTGCAGTTTGCCGAGCATGCCGCGGAACACGCCGAAGTGCGCGCCACGGATCATGATGCTGAACATGAGGAAGGCGAAGCGTCCGAGGGCAGCGTCTCCGCCCGGCTGGGGAGCTGACCCCGGTGGGGTTGGGGAAACGCTTTGTCGGCAGCGATCTGGGCCGGACCATGATCGGCTTCGTGGCGGCGCAGTATGTGCGGCTGGTCTTTCGAACCACCCGCTGGCAGGTCCAGGGTGGGGATGTTTTGCCCGGTCTTTTGGCCAATGGACAAGGCGTTATCCCAATAACCTGGCACAGCCGGGTGATGATGATCCCGATTGCATGGCCCGGCCCCAAGCCTTTGCATCTGCTGGCCTCGCGCCACGGCGACGGCGAACTGATCTCCAGGGCCATGCAGCAGTTCGGCATGGTCATGGTACGCGGTTCCACGCATCGGGCGGGCCACGACAGGGACCGGGGCGGCACGGCGGCCATGCGGCAGATGCTGGCGATTTTAAAGGGGGGCGATTCCATCGGCCTGACGCCCGATGGACCGCGCGGTCCGGCCATGCGCATGAGCGAGGGTGTCATCGCCCTGGCCAGACTGTCCGGCGCGCCCATTGTCCCGGTAACGATCTGTACCCGGCGCCATCATGCTTTCGACAGTTGGGACCGCTTTCGCCTCGCCCTGCCGTTTTCACGTGGCGCCATGGTTTTTGGCGAACCGATCACGGTGGCGCGCAAGATCAATGCCGAGGACCAGGAAGCGGCACGGCGGCAGGTCGAGGATGCCCTGTGTGCGGTGACCAGCCAGGCAGATCGCCTGCTCGGGATAGCGCCATGAGCACCGCCCTTTATCGCAGCCTCACGACACTGTTGAGCCCGGCCATTACCTGGCATCTGCACCGCCGCCTTGGCCAGGGCAAGGAAGACCCGGTGCGCTTCAACGAACGTTTGGGCGAAGCTGGCCGGGACAGGCCCGCGGGCCGGTTAATCTGGATCCATGGCGCTTCCGTGGGCGAGATGATTTCCGTGCTGCCGCTGGCCGAGCGGCTTTTGCATGAAGATACCGGTCTGCATATCTTGTTGACCTCCGGCACGGTCACTTCAGCCCGGATCGTGGCTGATCGGCTGCCGCCCCGCGCCATACATCAATATGTACCGGTTGATATTCCCGCCTGCGTGGCACGGTTTCTTGGTCACTGGCGGCCCGATCTGGCGTTATGGGTGGAATCGGAGCTATGGCCCAATCTAATCCATCAGACCAGGGCGCGCGGCATACCAATGGCCTTGATCAATGCCCGCATGTCGGAAAGCTCCTTCCGGCGCTGGCGCCGGCTGCCCTTCCTGATCCGGCCATTGTTGCAGGCGTTTGAATTCTGCATCGCGCAAAGCGCCCCCGACGGCGGCCGCCTGGCGACACTGGGTGCGCAATTCGTCAGCTTTCATGGCAATTTGAAAGCCGCCTCGCCGCCGCTGGCTACGGACCCCCGCGAACTGCACGTTTTGAAAACCGCCATTGCGCAACGGCCTGTCTGGCTGGCGGCGTCCACCCATCCGGGCGAAGAGGTCATGGTGGCCGGGGTGCACAAGCAGCTGGCATCCCGTTTCCCTGGCCTGCTGACGATTTTGGTGCCGCGCCATGCGGTGCGCGGTGACGAGATCGCGGGCGAGCTGCGGTCGCAAGGCCTGAACGTCGCCCGGCGCACGCTGGAGCAGCCAATCGGCGGCGAGACGGACATCTACCTGGGCGACAGCATGGGTGAAATGGGGCTGTATTTCCGCCTGGCTCGGATTGTCTTTATTGGCGGCTCCCTGGTGGCGCATGGCGGACAGAACCCGTTGGAGGCGGCCCGGCTGAATTCGGCCCTGCTGTTCGGCCCTCATATGTTCAATTTTACCGAACAGACTACGGCCCTGGCGCAGGCCGGCGGGGGCCAGGTGGTGGCCGACGACGATGCCCTGGCCGATCAGGTTGCCCTGCTATTGGCTGACGGGGATGAGGTCACGCGCCGCGCCACGGCCGCCGATCTGGCCGCCGATGACGGCCAGGATGTGATCAGGGCGGTAATGGCGCAATTGGCCCCCTTGCTGCCCAGCGGGGCCTCGGGGACTAATTCCGGACAGGGGTCGGGCCGTGCAAGCGCCTGAATTCTGGCGCCGCGATGGCTTCCTGGCACGGGCCTTGCAGCCCTTGGCCATGCTGTATGCCGCCGCTGGGCGCCTGCGCTGGGCCATGGCCAGGCCCTGGCGGGCACCGGTACCGGTCGTCTGCATCGGCAATCTGGTGGCGGGAGGTGCCGGCAAGACACCCACCGCCCTGGCCGTTGGCCGCGCCCTGGCCCAGCGCGGCCTGGCGGTACATTTCCTGAGCCGGGGTCACGGCGGCCGTTTGCCTGGCCCAATCCGCGTTGATCCGGCCCTGCATGGGTCGTCGGATGTCGGTGACGAGCCGCTGTTGTTGGCCGCCGCAGCGCCGGCCTGGATTGCCCGCGACCGGGTCGCCGGCGCCCGCGCCGCCATCGCCGCCGGTGCCCAGGCCATTGTCATGGACGACGGCTTTCAGAACCCGGGCCTGGGCAAGGATCTGTCGCTGCTGGTGATCGACGGCGCCTATGGCCTGGGCAATGGCCGGGTGCATCCGGCAGGCCCCCTGCGCGAAACCGCCGCCCGGGGCCTGGCGCGGGCCGACGCGGTGGTGCTGCTGCAATCCGGCGAAACGCCCGCGCCGCTGCCCCACCTGCCGCAACCGCCATTGACGGCGCCATTGACGGCGAGGTTGATCCCCAGTGATGACGCCCTGGCGCTGCGCGGGCGCCGGGTGCTGGCCTTTGCCGGCATCGGCAGGCCAGAACGCTTTTTCCACACCGTGCGCGAGCTGGGCGCGGACTTGGTAGGCCAGCAGGCCTTTGCCGATCATCATGCCTTTCGCGAGGATGAGATCTGGCGCCTGCTGGAAATGGCCCAAGGCCTGGATGCCCAACTGGTCACCACAGCCAAGGACGCGGTACGCCTGCCAGTCGAGGCCCGGTCTATGGTCTCGGTGATCGATGTTACCCTTACCTTCGATAGTCCCGCTGATCTGGCGTCCCTGCTTGATCGCGCGTTAGTGAAAACGCCATGAAGCATCCCGTCCGATATCGTCTGGAGTTTTATCTGGCGCGGCTGTTTTGGGCTCTGTTCGCGGCCCTGCCCGTGGCCGTGGCCTCGAACCTTGGCGGCGCCCTAGGCGGCATCGTGGGCCGTCTGCCACCGCTGGCACGCCGGGCGGAGCGGAATTTGCGCCTGGCAATGCCTGAATTGTCGCAATCCGAACGGGCCGCTATCATCGCCGGTGTCTGGCGCAACCTTGGCCGCACGCTGGCCGAACTGCCCCACGTTGGCGGCTTTTCCTTGACCGAGGACGAACCGCGATCGGGGCAAATTCAGATGTGCGGTGGCGAATACCTGACGGCCCACCTGGGCCAGGCCAAGAGCACCCTTTTGTTCAGCGCTCATATGGCCAACTGGGAACTGATGGCTCCGGCCATCAAGGCACGGGCCCAGGCGGTACACGTGGTTTATCGCGCCCCCAACAATCCGTTGATTGACAGCTGGTTGCAACAGGTCCGCGAGGGCGTCTCATTGAGCGCCCTGGCCAAGGGCCGGTCGGCGGCGCGGAGTATTCTCTCCGCCCTCAAGGATGGGGAATCCGTTGCCATGCTGGTGGACCAGAAAATGAACGACGGCATTGCCGTGCCGTTCTTTGGCCGACCCGCCATGACGGCACCGGCCCTGGCGCAATTGGCCTTGCGTCAGGATTTGGTCGTCTTGCCCGTGCGTTGCGAGCGTTTGACGGGCGCAGCCTTTCGCGTCACGGTCCTGGCGCCGCTTCCCATTGTCAAAAGCGGCGACCACATGGCGGACGTGGCGGCCATGATGGGCCAGGTCAATGACCTGCTGGAAAGCTGGATTAGGGAACGGCCCGAACAATGGCTCTGGCTGCACAATCGCTGGCCGAAATAGCCGGATCGCCTATTTCGGCATCGGCCCCAACAACAGACCCGGATCCAGGCGCTGTTTGAACCAGTTCAGGCGCCAATCCAGATGCGGCCCCGTGGCCCGACCGGTTTTGCCCAAGGTGCCGATCTGTTCGCCTTGGCGGATGAACTGCCCCGTCTTCACGGTAACGCTGTGCAGGTGCGAGTAGACCGAGGTCAGGCCATGGCCATGATCCAGCATCACCGTGCCGCCGGTGTAATACAGATCTTTCTCGGCCAAGGCGACCTTGCCATCGGTGGAAGCATATATGGGCGTGCCCGTCTTGGCGGCTATGTCCAGGCCGTAATGGGGCCGGCGCGGCTTGCCGTTCAAGACCCGCTGGCTGCCGTAAACCCCGCTGATCCGGCCCTTCAGGGGCCAATTGAAGCCGCTTTCAAACCAGGGTGCCGGACTGTCCAGGCGGCGCACGGCGGCGATGCCCTTGTTCTCGCGGCGGATACGCTCCAGTACCGCCTTGGGCGGGGTGACATACTTTTTTGGCAGGCCGTCGATGCGCTGAATTTCGTATTTCCTGGCCTTGATCGTCAGGCTGCGGCTCTGGCGCTTGCCATTGGCGTCCTGCCAGTACAATGGCGCGGAGCTAGGAAAGTCCCGGCCAAAACCGATAATAAATGAGCCGTCCGCGCCAATCCGCACGGACCTGCCGTCGAATTCCACCTTTGTCCCCGGCGCCACATTGCCATGCACCAGGCCGCCCTGAACAAAGTCGCCGGTCAGGATCGGCGCCTCCGCCAACGCGGCTAGGGGCCAAAAAGCAAACAGAAGAAACAGCCAGGCGCGCATCAAAACAGCGTCCCTTGATTGCCGGGATCGGATTTGGCCTTTGCCTTTGCCTTTGCCTTTGTCTTACGCGGTGCGGTCCGCGGCTTTACGGCCTGGCCTGGATCGCCATCGTCAACACTGGCCGCCACTTCGCCGTCGTGGAAATGAACCGTCAGGGGAGCGCCAGGGCCCAGCTCTGCCGCCGCCATGACGACGCCGCCGTCCCGGTGCCGGACCATTGTGTAACCGCGTTCCAAGACCCGCTGGAAGCTGAGGCTTTCCAGCAATTTAGCCTGCCCATTCAAGCGCAGGCGGTGTTCCGTTATGCCGCCCTGGGCGGCGCGCGACAGACGGCCATCCAACCCTTGCAAGGCACGGCCGCCGGCCTCGATCGTCTCCGAGACCAGACGCGGGCGCAGGCGGGCGGTGATGGCGGTCAGGCCGTTGCGTTTCTCGGCCCCGAAAGTCAGCAAGGCGCGGTGCAGCCGCTCCGCCGCCTCGTCCAGGCGTTGGCGGGCCAGGGCCAGCAATTCACGGGGGCCGCGCAGGCCACGGGACAGGCCGTCCAGGTCGCGGCGGCGCTCCGCCAACAGCCGTTGCGCGGCGAGGCCCAGACGGCGGTCAAGATCAAGATTGTTGGCCACCAGTTCGGCCCGCACCGGCACCGCGATTTCTGCCGCCGCCGTCGGGGTCGGTGCCCGGCGGTCCGAGACAAAGTCGATCAGGGTGGTATCGGTTTCATGGCCAACGGCCGAGATCAACGGAATTTCGCTCTCCGCCACCGCCCTGGCGACGACTTCTTCGTTGAAGGCCCACAGATCCTCGATCGAGCCGCCGCCACGGGCCACGATCAACAGATCCGGACGCGGCACCGGGCTATTGTCATCAAGGGCATTAAAGCCGCGAATGGCGGCGGCGATCTGATCCTCTGACCCCTTGCCCTGCACCAACACGGGCCAGAGCAGCACGCGGGAGGGAAAACGGTCGCGCAGACGATGCAAAATATCGCGAATCACCGCCCCCGTGGGCGAGGTCACCACGCCGATCACCTGGGGTAGATAGGGTAGGGATTTCTTGCGTTCCTCGGCAAAAAGGCCCTCGGCGGCAAGTTTCTTGCGCCGCTCCTCCAATAGCGCCATCAGGGCGCCCACGCCGGCCGGCTCCATAGCCTCCACCACCAGCTGATAGCGCGAACGCGGAGCATAGGTGGAAAGCTTGCCGGTACAGATCACTTCCAGGCCATCTTCGGGCCTGAAGCGCAGTTTTCCAGCGGTTCCGCGCCAAACCACGCTATCGATCACGGCCCGTTCGTCCTTTAGGGAAAAGTACAGATGACCCGAGCGCGCCGCCATGAAGCCCGATACCTCGCCCCGGATACGGACATAGCCGAAGTTGTCTTCCACCGTCCGTTTCACCGCTGCCGCGATTTCGGAGACCGAATACTCGGGCAAATTCGGCGTGCCGCCGCCGCCGCCGTCAATTTTGTCGTCATTCATGGGCTCAAACCCAGATCACCTGCTGTCGTGCTCGCCCGGCTATGATACAAGGGGCACCAAGAGTGTAAACGTTATTGAGTACGGCAAAGAGGTTTGACGGCATGCATGTTCTGGTCATCGGCGCGGGCGGGCGGGAGCACGCGCTTTGTTGGGGGGTGGCCCGTTCGCCACTGGCAACCCGGTTAAGCTGCGCACCTGGTAATGGCGGCATTTCGCAGCTGGCCGAATGCGTCGATATCGCGGTGGATGATTTCGACGGCATCGTCGCCTATTGCCG
>CAYWYB010000135.1:0-13054 GCA_964462145.1 uncultured Rhodospirillaceae bacterium | reverse complement strand
CTGTAAACAGGATTACTTCTTGGGCTGCCAGGCGTCCAGGGCGTCGCGTTTCATCTGCCGCCGCTCAGCCCTCGGTTTGCGCCAGTCATGTCCGAAGGCGGCGGATTCCCAGCTGCCGTAGGTGGGGTTGGCCAGCATGAACCATTTTCGGCCCCACATATCGGCGTGTTTTTCGTACAGCGCCTGGCGCGCCGCCATGTCGCCCTTATAGCCATCAACGAAATCGCCGAAATTATCACCGAACACCATGAGTACCCGATGCCTGGCGGCGACCTGGGCTCGGCGCGGGCTTTTCTTGGATGATTTCCAGGCTTTCTTTTCGCCCTTGGTCAGCACCGTGTCCTCGGATGTGTCGACGGGATAGCCGAACTTGATTAGATTCTTGCGGGTCGCCGCCTCGGTCGACGCCGAGCGGTTGGTGACGTAGAAAATCTTTATGCCCTTAGCCGCCGCCGCCTTGATAAAGGCCAATGAACCGGGCACGGGCTTGGACAGGGCCGCGTCGACGAATGGTCCCCAGGTTTTAGAGCTGTAGCGGCTATTCGCCGTGATGACCCAGGCTTGATAGAGGGAATTGTCCAGCACCGTTTCGTCCACATCCAGGATCACTGCCGGCGGTTTGTCGGCGAAATCGCCTTTTTGTTCAGCCGGCACGGCGGTCCAGGATTTATCCGCCAGGGCCGCGTCCAGCATCATCGCGCCTTGCCGGTAGGTGCCCAGGGCATTGGCCTTGAACTCCACTGAATTTTGCAGCCACAGGGTGCCGTTGAGTCCATCATTTTGGCCGTCATTCTGGCCATTATATTGGCCACTGGCACAGGCGCCCAGGACCAGGGCCAGCAGCGCCAACGCACATGTTTGCTTGGTGAATTTCATCATTAGCCTCCATTGGTCTTTTGCAACAGCGACGGCAATGCCTGGATGCTTTCCAGGCGGTGAAAATGCGGGTTGTCCGGTTCATGCTCGTGCCTCTCGAACGAAGCGGTGACATGATAGGGGATATAGGCCCCATGTCCGCCCAGCTCCAGCACCGGCAGAATATCCGATGGTATGGAATTGCCCACCATCATCACCGTTGCGGGGTCGGCGCCGTGGCGGTCGAACAGCTCGCGGTAGGCCGCCGTGTCCTTGTTCATGAGGACTTCGATTTCCTTGAAATGACCTTCCAGGCCGGATTTTTTGATTTTGTTATATTGATCCATGTGATCGCCCTTGGTGATCAGGAACAATGGGAAATCCTGCCCTAGCAGCTCCAGCGTTTCGCCGACGCCATCCAGCAATTCCATGGGCATTTCCAGCATCGCCTTGCCCATCATGACGATCTCGTGGATCTCCCCGGCGGTGATCTGACCTTTTGAAATCTCGATCGCTGCCTCTACCATGGACAGTGTAAACCCCTTGATGCCAAAGCCGAACAGTTTGATGTTGCGCAACTCCAGTTCATGCAAATGCGCCTGTACCTCGTCATGGGGCGCATGGCGGTCGAGAATTTCCGACAGGCGCACCTGGGTATCCTGAAAGCGGCTTTCGCTGTGCCACAGGGTATCATCTGCATCCAGGGCGACGATTTCTATCATGGCAGGCAATCCTCGCCATGGACTAGAGGCGCCAGGCCAAGATGCGCGGCGATGGTCTGGCCCATGTCGGCAAAGCTACTGCGCTGGCCCAAGGCCTGGGCGCTGATTTCCGGGCCAAAAAACAGCACCGGCACATGTTCTCTGGTGTGGTCCGTGCCATGGAAGCTTGGATCGCAACCGTGATCGGCGGTGATCAGGGCCAGATCGCCCGGCCGCAGGCGGGAAAGGAATTCCGGCAGGCGGGCATCGAAGGCCTGCAAGGCAGCCGCATAGCCCGGCACGTCCCGGCGATGGCCGTACAGCATGTCGAAGTCGACGAAATTGGTGAAAATCAGGCTATGCTCCGGGGCCTCTTCGGCCTGCTGCAACAGGGCATCGAACAAGGCCATGTTGTCTGGTGCCTTCAGGGTGCGGCTAATACCTCTGTGGGCGAAAATATCGCTGATTTTGCCCACCGAGATAACCTCGCCGCCGGCCGCCAGCAGGCTGTCCAGCAAGGTCTCGCCGGGCGGCGGCGTGGTCAGGTCCTTGCGGTTGGCGGTGCGTTTGAAAGAGGCGGCGTCTTCTCCGACAAAAGGCCGGGCAATGACCCGGGCGATGTTCAGGGCTTCGACCTCCCTTTTGGCGACGGCGCACAGATCGTACAGGCGTTGCAGGCCGAAATACTCTTCATGGGCGGCGATCTGAAATACGGAATCGGCGGACGTATAACAGATCGGCTTGCCGCTTTGGATATGTTCGGCGCCAAGTTCGGCGATTATCTCGGTGCCGGAGGCATGTTTGTTGCCCAGGATGCCTGGCAGATCACAGCGCGCGATCAGCCGCTCGATAAGTGCGCCGGGAAAGCAAGGCTCCGTAGTGGGAAAGAAACCCCATTCGAACATCACCGGCAGGCCGGCGATTTCCCAATGGCCGCTGGGGGTATCCTTGCCCAGGCTTTGTTCCACCGCATAGCCCCAGGCTGCCGTTGGCGCACCATCGTAACCCAGGGACGGTGCCGGCCCGCCAGTCGAGGCGGCGGCCGCATGCGCCAGCCCCAGACCCGCCAGGTTCGGCAGATGCAGGCCATGGCCGGCCGCGATATGACCCAGGGTGTTGGCTCCTTCATCACCGAAATTATCGGCATCGGCGCTGGCGCCAATACCAAAGGAGTCCATCACCAGGATGAAGGCCCGGCTCATGGTGCCGCGATTCTTTCTAAAATAATCGGCTTGGCTTCGGCCCTTTTGCCGATTGTGATTGCCGACCTGATCTCGGAGATGGCGGCATTGGCATCCGCCTCGCTGGCCGCGTGCACCATGGCCAGTGGCTGGCCCACTTCGACCTTGGCACCGACGTTGCAGACGTCGCTCAACCCGACGCTTGGGTTGATGGCATCGGCGGCATCGCGGCGGCCTCCGCCCATGGCCAGCACCGCGACACCAATGCGCCGTGCGTCCATGGCGCGGACCGTGCCTGACTGATGCGCCAGACAAGGCTTGGAAATGGGCGCGATGGGCAGATAGAGAATGCTGTTTTCGGCCAGATCCGCCGGCCCGCCCAAGGCATGCACCATATGGGCAAAGACCTCCAAGGCCCGGCCGCTGTCCAGGGCGGCCTCCGGATCGGCGCTCAGTCCGCCTAGGTCCAGCATTTCCCGCGCCAGGGCCAGAACCACTTCGCGCAGGCGGGGTTCGGGGCTGTCGTTTTTCAGGAATGCCAACGCCTCGGCCACTTCCAGGGCATTGCCTATATTGCGGCCCAGTACCTGATCCATATCGGTGATCAGGGCGCGGCTCGGCAAACCGGCGCCGTTGGCCACGCTGACGATGCTTTCCGCCAACTCCTGCGCCATCTCCATTCCCGCCGCGAAGGCGCCGCTGCCGGTTTTCACGTCCATCACCAGGGCATCCAGGCCGGCGGCGAGTTTTTTCGACAGGATCGAAGCCGTGATCAGGGGGATGGATTCCACCGTCGCCGTGACATCGCGGATGCCATAGAGGCGGCCATCGGCGGGCGCCAGATCGCTGGTCTGCCCGATAATGGCGCAACCTACCGACCGCACGGTTTGTTGAAACAGCGCCAGGTCCGGCGTGCTGTTATAGCCCGGAATAGCATCCAGCTTGTCCAGGGTACCGCCTGTATGGCCCAGGCCCCGGCCAGAAATCATCGGCACGAAGCCGCCGCAGGCCGCCACGATGGGCGCCAGCATCAGGGACACCTTGTCGCCGACGCCGCCCGTGGAATGTTTGTCCAGCACCGGCCCCGGCAGACCCAGGCCGGTCCAGTCGATCACCGTGCCCGATTGGGTCATGGCACGGGTCAGGGTGATCCGCTCCGACATACCCATGCCCTGGAAAAAGACCGCCATGGCGAAGGCGGCGATCTGGCCATCGCCGATACTGCTGTCGGTCAAGCCCTGGACCATGAAGGCGATCTCCGCCTCGGTCAGGGTTTCGCCGTCCCGTTTGCGGCGGATGATTTCCTGGGGCAGCAGGTTCATGCCCCGTACTCCATTAAACCGTACTCCAATAAACTGTACTCCGACAGGAAGGCCATCAACAGGCGCTGTACCTTGTCCGTGGCCAGGGCGGCATTGGCTTTGGTCTGTTCGTGGCTCAAGGGGGTATCACTCAACCCCGCCGCCCGGTTGGTGATAATCGACAGGGCGGCAACCCGCAGCCCGGCATGGCGGGCCAGGATCACCTCGGGCACCGTCGACATCCCCACCGCGTTGGCGCCCAGGATACCGGCGGCGCGGACTTCCGCCGGGGTTTCGAAATTCGGCCCGGAAAACCAGGCGTAGACGCCTTGGTGCAAGAGTAGGTCCATGCCCGCGGCCAGGTCCAACAGGCGTTGCCGTAATGCCGGGTCATAGGCGTCCGACATATCGACGAAACGGTCGTCGCCCATGGCGCCGAACAAAGGCGATTGCCCGGTAAAATTTATGTGGTCCGTCAGCAGCATGACGCTGCCCGGTTGCATATCATCATCCAGGCCACCGGCGGCGTTGGTCAGCACCAGGCTTTCACAGCCCAGGCCGGCCAGGGTCCGCACCGCCACGGCCATGGCATCGGCCCGGCCATCTTCGTATATATGCGCTCGGCCCTGCAACAGGGCAACCGGCGTCGCTCCGACCGTGCCCAGCAGCAATTGGCCCTGATGTCCGCTGACACCGGGTGTGGGGAAGCCGGGCAGTTCGTCGTAGGGAATGGTCACCGTCTCGCTCAGTTGTTCGGCGAGTCCGCCCAGTCCAGAGCCCAGCACAACGCCGACCCGTGGCCGAAAATCCGGACAGTGCTGTTCGATGACCTGTTGCGCGGTCATGGCAAATTGTCCGGACCAAATGATTGCGGCAGCAACTGACCCAGGGTCAGGGTCTGCTCTATGCCGTCGGGTCTGGCGATATGGATCGGCGTATGGGAACTGGCGAATTCACGGATACGCTGGCGGCAGCCACCGCAGGGCGTCACCGGATCATCGCTGACGCCCACCACAAGAACCTCCATTATCCTGCTATCGCCACCCAGGACCATGGCCGCGATGGCAGCCGTCTCGGCGCAGATGCCTTCGGGATAGGCAGCGTTTTCGATATTGCAGCCGCTGAATACCCGGCCGCTTTCGCCGCGCACGGCGGCGCCGACCTTGAATTTGGAATAGGGCGCATGGGCCCGCTTCCGCGCGGCCACGGCTGCCTGCAACAACTCATCCGCCATACTTAGTGCTCCTTCACATAAGGAATGCCGGAGGCCTTGGGTGCGATGGCCCGGCCAATGAAGCCGGCCAGCAGCACCACGGTCAGAATATAAGGCAGGGCCTGGATGAATTGTACCGGCATTTCGCCGATCAACGGCACATTCACGCCCTGCAGGCGGATGGCGATGGCATCGAGAAAGCCGAACAGCAGACAGGCGAACAACACCGGCACGGGCCGCCATTTGCCGAAGATCATGGCGGCCAGGGCGATGAAACCTTTACCGGCGGTCATCTCGCGCACGAAGCCCGCGCCATGCCCGGTGGAGAGATAGCTGCCCGCGATGCCGCACAGAATGCCGCAGATGATCAGCGCCAGATAGCGCATGCGAACGACCGAGATGCCTGCCGTGTCCACCGCCGCCGGGTTCTCCCCCGTGGCCCGCAGGCGCAAGCCAAAGCGCGTGCGGTAGAGCAGCCACCAGACCGCCGGCACCGAGAGGAACGCCAGATAGACCAGAATATTGTGGCCACTCAGCAGTTCCGAATAGAGTTGTCCCAGGATCGGCACCCCCGCCATTGCTTCCGCGCCCGGCCAGGTCAGGGACATGAAGCGCGCGCCGCCGCTCAGGTGCGGTGTCAGTCCGCCCAGGGAGAACCAGGATATGCCCAGCAGCACCGTCAGGCCCGAGGCGAGGATATTGATGGCGACGCCGCTAACGATCTGATTGCCGCGATGGGTAATGCAGGCAAAACCGTGCAATAGCGCCAACAGGACCGAGATTACCACGCCCGCGCCCAGACCCATCCAGGCGGATCCGGTCAGATAGGCAACCGTGCCCGCGGCAAAGGCGGCGGCCAGCATCTTGCCCTCCAGGCCGATATCGATGACGCCGGAACGTTCCACCACCAGACCGGCCAGGGCGGCCAGGATCAAGGGCACCGAAACACGGATTGTGGCATCCAGGGTCAGGACGACGAGCAGGAAATCCTCCGCCATTGCCTAGGCCTCCACCACGGTTGCCGGCGCGGTACGGCGCAGGAACAGGCGCTCGGCGGGGCGGCGCAGCATATAGCTCAAGGCGCCAGAGAACAGCACCACCAGACCTTGGATCACCACGATCAAGTCCGGTGTAAAGGCCGCATTCTCGAACGCCAGTTCCGCGCCGCCCTGGTACAGCGCACCGAACAGCAATCCGGCCAGGACGATGCCCACGGGATGATTGCGCCCCATCAGCGATACCGCGATACCGGTGAAACCATAGCCGGCGGCGAAATCCAGCAACAGGCGGTGCTGCACGCCATTCAGCTCGTTGACGCCGACGAAACCCGACAGCGCGCCCGAGATGCACATGGCCAGGATAATGATCCGGGCCGGCGGGATGCCGGCATAGATGGCGGCGGCGGCATTGGCGCCCACCGCCCGGATCTCATAGCCCCAACGGGTATGCCAGATCAGACCCCAGACCAAAACGCAGCAGGCCAAGGCCCATAGTACGGACAGGTTCAAGGGTGACTGTGCCAACTCCCAACCGAACCAGGCAAACGCCTCGTGCATATAGGGCAGCCAGGCGCTGGCCGCGAACTCCCGGCTTTCCGGCGACATCTGGCCCGGCTTGATGAAGACGTTGACCAGTAGATAGACCATCACCGAGGCGGCGATGAAATTGAACATGATGGTGGTGATGACGATGTGGCTGCCGCGCCGGGCCTGCAGATAGGCCGGGATATAGGCCCAAGCGGCGCCAAACAGCGCGGCGGCCAGAATGGAAACCGGCAGCATCAGAGCAAAGGGCAATTGCTGATCCAGGGCCAGGCAGGCAATGCCAACGCCCAGGCCGCCCATATAGGCCTGGCCCTCGCCGCCGATATTGAACAGCCCGGCATGAAAGGCCACGGCCACGGCCAGACCGGTGAAGATGAAATTGGTGGCGTAATAAAGGGTATAGCCCAGGCCTTCCTGATAGCCGAAGGCACCGCGCAGCATGATCCATGTGGCCTCGACCGGGTCCTGCCCCAGGGCCGCGATCAACAGGCCCGAGACCATGAAGGCCAAAGCCACGTTGACCAATGGCAACAGGCCGATATCGACCCAGGCGGGTAGTTTGTCCGGGCCGCTAGCCATGGGCGGTCTCCGCTTCCATGGCATTGGCCATCATCAGGCCGATGGTGCGGGCGTCGGCCTCGGCGCCATCGACTTCGCCGACGATCCTGCCCTCGAACATCACCAGGATACGGTCGCTCAGGGCGAGGATTTCCTCAAGCTCGACCGAGACCAGCAGCACGGCGCAGCCCCTGTTACGCATTTCGATCAATTGTTGATGGATGAACTCTATGGCGCCGATATCCACGCCGCGCGTTGGTTGGCCGACCAGCAGGATATCCGGTTGCCGCTCTATCTCGCGGGCCAGCACCAGTTTCTGCTGGTTGCCGCCGGAAAAGCTGTCGGAGGCCAGATACGGATCAGGCGGACGTACATCGAAACGCGTCATCTTTGCGACCGTATCGGCCACGATCTCGGCACCCTTCAACAACAATGGCCCGGTATAGGCCGGATCATGGTGATAGCCCAGGATCGCGGATTCCCATGCCGCGAAGGCCGGTATCATGCCCATGCGCTGGCGGTCTTCCGGCACGTGGGCCAGGCCCAGGCCGCGCAATGCCGCCGCGTCCGCCGGGTGGTTCCGGTCGATAATGCGGTCGTGGACACTGAAGCGCCCTTGGCTGGGCGGCCGAATGCCCGAGAGAACTTCCAGCAATTCACTCTGCCCATTGCCGCTGACGCCGGCGATGCCGACGATCTCGCCCGCGCGCAGGGCCAGGCTGATGTCATCGAGGCGCTTTACACCCGCCTGGTCGACATAGCCTAGTTTATCGGTCAGCAGGACGTAAGCGCCCCGTTCGGCGGGGGTCTTTTCCACCCCCAAAAGGACCTGGCGTCCCACCATCAGCTCCGCCAGTTCCTCCCGCGTGGTCTCCGCCGTGCGCCGGTGCGCCACCATTTCACCGGCCCGCATCACCGAGACATTGTCGGTGATCGCCATGATCTCCTGCAATTTGTGGGTAATCAGAATTACCGTTACGCCGCGCGCGCGCATGGCGCGCAGGATATCGAACAGCCGCTCGGCTTCCTGCGGTGTCAGCACCCCGGTGGGTTCGTCCAGAATCAATATATTGGCGCCGCGATACAGCGCCTTCAACAGTTCCACCCGCTGGCGCAAGCCAACCGCCAGCTCGCCGGCCACGGCGTCTGGGTCGACCTCCAGGCCATATTCGGCTTCCAGACGCGTCACTTCCGCCCGTGCGGCCGCCATGCCGCCGGCCAGCAACGGGCCGCCCTCGGCACCCAACAGGATATTCTCCAACACCGTGAAGACATCGACCAACATGAAATGCTGGTGCACCATGCCGATGCCGGCGGCCAGGGCATCTTCCGGGCCGTGCATGGAACAGGGCTTGCCGCCGACCTCAATCTCGCCGCTGTCGGCCTGATAGAAGCCGTACAATATGCTCATCAGCGTCGATTTGCCGGCGCCGTTCTCGCCGACAATGCCATGAATGGTGCCGGAGGGCACGGATAGGGAGACATCCCGGTTGGCATGCACCGGGCCAAAACGCTTGTTAATGCCCCGCAGAGTAATTGCGGGGGAACAACCCGGCGCCGCTGCTCCGGCGTCGGTGCCGTCTATCGCGGACACTTATTGTCTGACATGTAATCGTGCACCTTGATCTTGCCGGCGATAATATCGGCCTTGGCCTGGGCCACCGCCGTCTTCATGGCGGGTGTGATCAGGTCCTTGTTATGTTCATCCAGGGCCCAATCAATGCCGCCCTCCGCCAGGCCAAGGACCTGAATGCCGGAAGACCAGTTGCCGTCGTGGGCGCTTTTGAACGTCTTGTAGGCCGCCACGTCGACCCGTTTCAACATAGAGGTCAACATGGTGCCCGGATGCAGATAGTTCTGGTTGGAATCCACGCCGATGGCGTATTTGCCGTTGTCCTTGGCCGATTGCAGCGCGCCAAGGCCCGTGCTGCCGGCGGCGGCAAAGACCACGTCGGCGCCCCGGTCGAACTGGCTCTTGGCCAATTCGGCGCCCTTGGCCGGATCGCTCCACGCAGCGGGCGTGGTACCGGCCATGTTGGCATAGACCGTGGCCGCGCCGTTGGCGTGTTTGACGCCAAGATAATAGCCGCATTCAAATTTGCGGATCAGCGGGATGTCCATGCCGCCGACAAACCCGACCTTGCCTGATTTCGAGGCCATGGCCGCCAGAATGCCAACCAGGAAAGAACCCTCATGCTCCCGGAAAACGATGGAGCGGACGTTGGGCTGATCGACCACCATGTCGATGATGGCGAAACGCGTCTTGGGGAACGCCTTGGCGCCCTTTTCGATGGCCGCGGCCTGGGCGAAGCCGACACCCAGCACCGGATCGGCGCCGCGCTGGGCCATCTTGCGTATGGCCTGCTCCCGCTGGGTCGGGTTTTTGACCTCGAATTCCCGGTATTTGATGCCGGTTTCCTTGCGGAACCTCTCGACCCCATCGTAAACGCCTTGATTGAAGGATTTATCGAACTTGCCGCCCATGTCGAAGACCACGGCGGGGGTCTTGCCATCGGCCAGGGCGGCGCCGGCTGTCAGTAGGATCGCGCCCGCGCCGAGGATTGATAATAGCTTTGTCATGATGCCTCCAGCATGTTGCCTTTGTTTATGTGTTCTTCACGCCTAGCCCACTACATCGCGAACGAATGCTGCCTATGAAGACAGGGGCCGTCAAGGTGCCAAGCGTTGCCATTCCCGGCGATCGCCTTATGGTGTTAACTCCCGCGCAGCTCTGTTCCATGACACCAGCCAAGACACGAGAAGGAAGCCATCGTATGAGTGAAGACGCCATGATTTTATCGGGCATCAAGGTTTTGGACGCGGCCAGCTTCATCGCCGGGCCTGTGGCGACCACGATCATGGCTGATTTCGGCGCCGAGGTGATCAAGGTGGAGCCGCCCATGGGCGATGGCTATCGGGGCTTGTCCACCGTGGCCGGCCTGCCCCAGTCGGATGCGCCCTATCATTGGCTGGTGGACAACCGTTCAAAACGCGGCCTGGCTCTGGACCTAAGTAGCGAGGCGGGGCGCGAGGTTCTGTATAAATTGGTGGCCGAGGCGGATGTTTTCGTCACCAACTTCATGCCCAGCGTGCGGGAAAAGCTTGGCTTAAGCTACGAAGACCTGGCCCCCCTGAACGAGCGGTTGATATATGGCTCCATGTCCGCCTATGGCGAGACCGGGCCGGAGGCCGGTCAGACCGGTTTCGATACGACGGCCTATTGGGCCCGTAGCGGTCTGATGGATCTGGTGCGCCCCGACCCGGATGGCGAACCGGCCCGCTCCATGGCGGGCATGGGCGATCATCCCACCGGCGTTGCTTTATTCTCTGCCATCATGATGGCGCTGTTCCGGCGCGAACGCACGGGCAAGGGCGGCATGGCGCACACATCGTTGCTGGCAAACGGTTATTGGTCCAATTCCTTCATGGCCCAGGCCGCCCTATGCGGCGCCGAGGTGCCCATGCGGCCCCGGCGCGAGGCGGCGGCCAATGCCCTCTCGAACCATTACAGGACCAAGGATGGGCGCTGGTTCATCATGACCGCCGCCAATGAGCTCAAGGAATGGGCCCGGTTTCCTGACGCCATCGGCCATCCGGAATTGGCCGATGACCCGCGCTTTCAGACCCAGCAGGACAGGCAGCGGAACGCCGGCGTTCTGATTACCATCCTGGATGAGATCATCGCCCAACAGGATATGGCTTATTGGCGCCAGACCTTTAGGGCCAAACAGATCACCATTGGCGAGGTGGCCAAGACCGAGGATATCCGGCATGGCGAACAGGTTCGGGCCGCCGGCATAACCGTGGCGGCCACCGACCCTGGCCTCGGCGCCGAAGTCATAATCGACAGCCCCATGTGGATCGAAGGCGAGGCGAAGGTGGCGCCCGGCCCGGCGCCGGAGCTGGGCCAGCACAATTTGGAAATACTGGCGGAGGCCGGTTACGATGACGCCGGCATCGCGGAGCTGAAGTTGCGCGGTGCGTTTGGTGCCGAGAGTTAGAGCGGGAGGATAGAAGAGTGGTACGATTAGCGGATCTTGACGAGCCGGAACGCACACACCTGGCCAACATACCTTGCACCAGTTTCGAGACCGAGCCCTGGGTTAGCGGACCCGCTCTAGGAGAACGGCGGATCGCGATGATTTCCACCGCCGCCTTGCAGCACAGGGACGACAAACCGTTCATGATGGGCACCGGCGATTACCGCGTCATTGCCGACGATACCCCGGCCAATGATCTGGTCATGGCGCATGTCTCGACCAATTTCGACCGCTCCGGCTTCGAGCAGGACCTGAACGTGGTGCTGCCCCTGGACCGTCTGCACGAGATGGCCGAGGCCGGCGAGATCGGCTCCGTCGCCCGCTTCCATTACGCCTTCATGGGCTCCACCGATCCGGTGGAGATGGAAGATGCGGCCCGCGCCATGGCCGGGCATTTAAAGGCGGACGGGGTCGATAGCTGTATTCTGCTACCGGTTTGACCCTTGTGTACGCGCGCCGTGGGCGGGCTGGCACATTATCTGGAAGACGAAGGCCTGGCGACGACCCAGATCAGCCTGATCCGACCGCAGACCGAGAATACGCGGCCGCCGCGCGCCTTGTGGGTGCCGTTCGAGCTGGGCCGCCCGCTGGGCGCGCCCAATGACGCGGCCTTTCAAACCAAGGTCCTGCGGGCGGCTCTGGCCTTGCTGGAGCGGACGGACGGCCCGGTGATCCTGGATGACTTTCCCGAGGACGCGCCGGCGTCGGGGACCGGGGAAAATGATGAAGGCTGGTTCTGCCCCGTCAATTTACCGCCGCCGCCGGCGGATTTGCAGGCGGGCGGCGGCTTCAAGGCCGCTATCGAGGCGGAGGTCGGCGGCCTGAGCACTTGGTACGATATCGCCCTGCGCGAGCGTGGGCGCACCACCATGGGCCTCAGTGGCATGACGATCGGCGAAATCACGGACTTTGTCTGCGCCTTTCTTGATGGCCAGGTGCCCGATAATCCCAATGAAGGCCAAAGTCTGGGGCAAAGCCTGAAATTCGCGGTCGAGGATCTGAAGGCGTTTTACCGGGAAGCCGCCGGCGCGCAGCCGGGGCAAAATACGGGCCAGGAAATGAATGACTGGTTCTATGGCGGCACGGCGGCGGGCAAGGCGTTGTACGCGCTGTGGCCCATTGCCGATGATCTGGGGGAACAGTCGGGCGATGAATTCATGAAAATCTTCGCCAATCGATTGTTGATCCCGGCCTCGCAGAAGTTCCGGGCGGAGAAGCAGGAGGCCTGAACATGGCGACTAAACTGGCAATTCTGGATGATTATCAGCGGGTGGCGCTGGAAATGGCGGATTGGTCCGGCCTGCCCGGTGATGTGGAGATCACCGTGTTCGACGACAATCTGGCCGATTTGGACGCGGTGGCCGAGCGTTTGGCGCCGTTTGAAATTCTGGCCGCCATGCGCGAGCGCACACCCTTCCCGCGCGCATTGTTCGAGAAGCTGCCGAACCTGAAACTGCTGGTCACCACGGGCATGCGCAACGGCGCCATTGATCTACGGGCGGCTGCGGAGCACGGCGTCACGGTTTGCGGCACCTCCGGCAGTACCGAATCGACCGTGGAAATGATCTGGGCCCTGATCCAGGCCATGGTTCGCCGGATCCCGCAAGAGGACAAGGCCACCCGCGCGGGCCAATGGCAGGCCAGCGTGGGCTGGACCCTGG
>CAYWYB010000134.1:0-13151 GCA_964462145.1 uncultured Rhodospirillaceae bacterium | reverse complement strand
ATCTGCGCGATAACCCCAAAGGACCCCATGACGAGCTGTGGCAGCATGTTCATGGCTGCCGCCAACTGGTCCGGATACGCCGGGATGTAAGGAACCACGAGATCGAGGCGGAGGATCAATCGTGAGCCTGCGCCTAGCCACCGGCGGTCGGATTGACCGGGACCGATCGCTGACCTTTAGCTTCGATGGCCGCAGGTATCATGGCTATTACGGCGATACCCTGGCTTCGGCCCTGCTGGCCAACGGCGTAAAAGTGGTGGGGCGCAGTTTCAAGTATCACCGCCCCAGAGGCATCTTCGGCGCGGGCAGCGAAGATCCAAGCGCATTGGTCCGCCTGGGCGATGGCGCACGGGCCGAGCCCAATACCCGCGCCACCCAGGTTGAGCTGTACGATGGTCTGGTGGCCTATAGCCAAAACAACTGGCCGTCCCTGCGCTGGGATATCTCCGCCGCATTGGGTCTGCTTTCTCGCTTTTTACCCGCCGGCTTCTATTACAAGACCTTCAAATGGCCGGGCAAATTCTGGCCGTACTATGAACGTATGATACGCCACATGGCGGGCATGGGAGAGGCGCCAACGGACGGCGATCCCGACCGCTATGAAAAGCGCCATGCCCATTGTGACGTGCTGGTGATCGGCGGCGGGCCCGCCGGATTAGCTGCGGCGAAAGAAGCGGCGGCAGGGGGCGGCGATGTCTGGCTGGTCGATGAAGGCAGACCGGAGGCAATGGCCAATGTCACCGTCATGGCGCGCACCACCGCGTTTGGCAAATATGACGACGGTCTTTATGGCTTGCTACAGCAAACCGGCGATGATCCGGCCACGAACGCACCACGGCAGATCCTTTGGCTGTTGCGGGCCGGGCGCGTGGTGCTGGCCAGCGGCGCCATCGAACGACCGCTGGTTTTTGCCAACAATGACCGCCCCGGCATCATGCTGGCCACGGCGGTGGTGCATTACTTGGAAAACTATTCGGTGCGGGCCGGCAAGCGCGCGGTTATCGTCACCAACAATGACAGCGCCTATGACGCCGCCCGTGTTCTGATTGACGGCGGCATCGAGGTCGCGGCGATCATCGATCAACGGCATATGGCGGAACGGCGGGAGATCGAGGGCTGCGAAATCCTCTATAACCACGCCGTCATCGACACCGCCGGCAGGCATGGCTTGAAATCCGTGACCATCGCGCCGTTGGACGTCAACGGTGACGCGGTGCCGGGGTCCAGGCGGCGGATCGACTGCGATCTATTATGCCTGTCGGGCGGCTTTACCCCGAGCGTGCATCTTTATTCCCAGGCTGGCGGCAAGCTGGCCTTTCGCGACGATATTCAAAGTCTGGTGCCCGACACAGGCGCTCCCGGTCTGGAGGTGGTGGGCGCGGCCAATGGCGACGGCATCGCCCACGCCCGGGCCGACATAGCGCTCGGCCATTCAGCGGGCAAGCAGTTCATCGATCTGCAAAACGACGTCACGGCGGCGGATGTGGCGCTGGCGGCGCGGGAAGGTTATCAATCCGTCGAGCATCTGAAACGTTACACCACGCTGGGCATGGGCACCGATCAGGGCAAGACCGCGAACCTGAACGGCATCGCCGTCCTGGCCCGGTCCTTGGACACACCGATGGCGGACGTGGGCGTCACAACCTACCGCCCGCCTTTTACCCCGGTGACCATCGGCGCCTTCGCGGGCCGTGATGTGGGCGCCTTTCTGGCCCCGACCCGGCGCACGCCCATGCAGGAATGGCACGAAGACAATGGCGCCGTGTTCGTACCCGCCGGTCTGTGGCGGCGGCCGCACTATTATCCCCGGCCCGGCGAAAGCCCCTCGGACGCTGTCAGCCGCGAGGCCAGGATGGTTCGCCAAGGCGTCGGCATCGTCGATGTTTCCACCCTGGGGCGGATTGATCTGCATGGCCCCGATACGGCGGAGATCCTGAACCGGGTCTATATTAACGGCTTCAAGAGCCTGGCCATCGGCATGTGCCGCTATGGCGTAATGCTGCGCGACGACGGCATGATCTTCGATGACGGCACGGTCGCCCGCATGGACGAACAGCACTACATCATGACCACCACCACCGCCAACGCGGGCCCGGTCATGGCGCACCTGGAATTTTATCTGCAAGTGGTCTGGCCGGAACTCAACGTCCATCTAACCTCCATCACCGATCAATGGGCCGTGGCCGCCGTGGCCGGGCCGCGCGCGCGGCAGTTGCTGGAAAATCTCGACAGCGACATCGCATTCGCCAACCAGGCATTACCCTTCATGGCCTGGCGGGCCGGCCAAATCGGCGGCATCCCGGCGCAGGTCTATCGTATCAGTTTTTCCGGCGAGCTAGCCTATGAGATCGCCGTCCCGGCGGACCACGGGCAGGCCTGCTGGGAAATGCTGCTGGCCGCCGGCAAAGAGCTGGATGTCATCCCCTACGGCACCGAGGCGCTGACGACCTTGCGGGTAGAGAAAGGTCATTTTGTCATGGGCCCGGAAGCCGACGGCCGCGCCAGCGCCGACGACATCGGTCTGGGCGGCATGCTGTCAAAGCGTAAGGATTTCATCGGCAAACGCTCCCTGCGCCTGCCCGCCCTGGCGCCCGAGGGCCGCCTGAACCTGGTGGGGCTGGTGCCCGTGGACGGCAAAACCGCCATTCCCCCCGGCGCATTATTGTTGGACGAGGCATTGGCCATGGTCGACGCGGAAAAGGCCGGGCATGTCGCCACCGCCGTCTTCTCACCCAATCTGGACAAGCCCATCGCGACGGCCATGGTGCGCAATGGCCGTGGCCGTCTGGGCGAGCAATTATGGGCCCATTCACCGCTGGACAACCGTATCGTACCGGTCGAGCTGGTGGACCCGGTATTCATCGATCCAAAGGGGGAGCGTCTCCGTGCCTGATAGTCTGCAACGCCGCTCCGCCCTGGCCGACATCTCCGCCGGCGATCTGATCCAGGAACGCGCCGGACTGTGGATCAAGCGCGTTTATGGGGATGTCTCCGGCATTGAGCTGCCTCGGGAGCCGAACCGCGCCAGCGCCAATAATGGCGTCCATGCGTTGTGGCTGGCACCGGGCGAGTGGCTGCTGGTCGGTGAAGGCGAGGAGATCGAAATCGCGGCGGCATCAAGCGATCTGAGCCATGGTCGCACGGTCTTTCGCATTCCCGCCGGCCCGGCGCGGCAGATCCTGGCCAAGGGCTGTCCGCTGGATCTGCGCGAAACGACTTTCCGGCCCGGCCATTGCGCACAGAGCGTGCTGTCCGCCGTCACCATCCTGGTGCACTACCTGGACGACGGCACACACATGGATATTTATGTGGCACGCAGTTATGGCCGCTTCATTCACGATTGGCTAAAAGACGCCGCGCTTACTCTTCCGGAATAGCGAAATGGTGCATTTCCGGCATACCGGCGTGGCGAGGGATGCCGTCGCCGCTGCTATCGGCAGCATAATCCGCCATGTCATCGGTAAAGATACGCATTTTCAAATGCAGGCCGGTGGGTTGATCCAGGCTGCCGGCGGTAATGGTGATGGTCTCGGCGCCGTCACGCTGGAAGAACATGGTTGAGCCGCATTGGCCGCAGAAACCGCGCGCGACCTTTTCGGAACTGCGGTACCAGCGCAGCGCCTGTTGATCGTCCGTGATCGTCACATCCGCCAGCCGCGCGCCCGTGGCATGCCAGAGGCTGCCGGTAATGCGCCGGCAGCTTTCGCAATGGCATTCGACAACCTGACGCACGGGTCCGGCAATTTCATACCGGACCCGCCCGCAGTGACATTTTCCCGTCAGCATCTTCCCGCCAGCTTTTGGGCCATTATTCGGCGGCGACGTCCCCGCCCAACAGGGTGCCCACGTACCAGCCCTTGGTCTTCAGATTATTGAAGAACACTTCCTCGAAACTGTCGGCGAGCGAGCCGATTACCGCATCACTTTGCAACAATGCCTCGGACCAGGCCTTGACCAGCGGGAAATCCTTCAACAGGCCGGTCTGGACGAACTGATCCACAAGGGCGAAGCGTTGCAGGAACGGTGCATAAGCCGCATCCACCAGGGATATTTCGGGACCATTGAAATACGGTCCGTCGTTGCCCCGCTCGGCCGCGATAGCATCTTCCAGTTTTTGTAGGAACTTCGGCGCGCCGGCCAGCTTTTCATCCAGCGCCGCGCGGTCCTTGGTGTAGTAGATATTGATGCCCTTGGAGAAATCCGGCACGAAATCCGTCCAGGCCCGGTTACGGGCCCGCTTGAAGGGATCTTCCGGGTGACACCGGGGCGACACCACTTCATCGAGGTATTCTCCGATGGCATTGGATTCGAACAAGGGTTCACCATCCACCACCAGCACGGGCACTTTGCCGTGGGGCGAGATTTTCAGGAACCAGTCCGGCTTGTCACTTAGATCGATGTGGGTGAGGTCGAATTCGACATTTTTCGCACGCAAAAGAATCACGGCGCGCTGTACCCACGGTCAAGTGATCGAGCTGATCAAATGATACTTATTCGCCATATCAGAGGTCTCCCCAAATGTTGGCTGCTGCGTTGATCGGAGAATAAGGCCATAAACAGGGCCCGTCAAAGTGTCCACATAATCCACCGGGGAGCATTGTAACCGAACACTTACACCTGTAGCATCCGTAGATTGCACGAGCCACTTTGGGGAGTGATTTAGGCAGCATGGCTGGACCACCGAACCAATCCAACAGTGACGAGACGGCACCGGTCGGGCAGCGCCGTCAGGTAACCGTGCTGTTCGCCGACATGGCTGGATACACGGCGGTGGCGGAGGCATTGGGTGAAGAGCAAACCTATCTATTGATGCAACGGGTGCAGCGCGAAATGAGCGAGGCCATTCACGGCCAAAGCGGCACCGTGCAGGAGATGATTGGCGACGGCATCATGGCCCTGTTCGGCGCGCCCGTCGCGGTCGAGGATGCGCCCTTGAAGGCCTGCCGGGCAGCGCTGGATCTGCAAGGGCGCATGTCGGCCCTAGCGGTGGAGTTCGAGGGCAAATACGGCGCCGCGCCGCGCTTTCGCGTTGGCATCCACTCCGGGCCATTGGTGGTGGGCGAGATCGGCGACGGCAGGCAATCGAGCGTCACCGCCCTGGGCGACACTGTGAATTTGGCCTCGCGCATCGAAACGGCGGCGGAGGCCGGAACCATATTGCTCAGCGCGGCAACGCAGGCCCTGGTGGAAGGCTTCGTTGACTGTGAATTCGTCGGCGAACAGAGCCTCAAAGGTAAGACCGAGCCGCAAAAACTCTGGCGCCTGGATGCCGTCAAGGAAGGCGTCACCCGCTTTGATGTTTCCAAAAGCCATGGCCTGACACCCCTGGTGGGCCGGGATCGGGAGTTGGAGCAATTGCAGGGCTTATGGCGGAAAGCATCCGAGGGCTCGCTGCAAACTGCCGTGATACTGGGCGAAGCTGGCATCGGCAAATCACGGCTGGCCTTTGAATTACGCGAAAGCATTACCGACGAACGCGCTTTCTTCCTGGAATGCCACTGTACGGCGGGTACCAGGGAAACACCGTTCGCGCCGTTGAAGGAAATCGTCCGCCGCTCGTTCCGCATCGCCGATGATGCGCCGGCGGCCGAGACCGAAAAACGTCTGCATCAGGGCCTGGAAATGTTGGGCATGCCAACGGCTGACAACCTGCCCTACTTGATGAACCTATTGGGCTTTACCCCGCAAGATGCGGCATTCGATAAGATTGCCGGCGAGACGCTCGGTATCCGAACCCGCGATATCGTCATCGAGATGTTTCGGGAGCGCTGCCGCGCCACCCCCACCATTCTGATAATCGAGGACCTGCACTGGATCGATACTGCGGCGCTTGGCTTGCTCTCGCGCCTTGTGGAAAAAGAGCAGGACCTTGCCTTGTTCATCATCGCGACGGCCCGCACCGGTTATCAGACGCCCTGGTCCGGCAGCACGGGCACCAGTGAGCTGGAATTAGCACCGCTGTCGAGCAGTGCAACGGAAGCACTGTTGCAGGCCCGCCTTGGTAGCCTGACACCGCCGGAAGCTCTGAATGAACTGGTCATGCAGAAGTCCGAGGGCAATCCCCTGTTCGCGGAAGAGATCATCAGCTATCTACATGACAACGGCTCGCTCAGCGGCGAAGGCGATGAATTGAATTTCAGCGCCGACCAGGATGCGGTTGCCTTGCCGGTGGCGGTCGAAAATCTTTTGATGAACCGCTTTGACCGACTGGAAAGCGGCCCCAGGAGCGTGTTGGAGACCGCCGCGGTTACCGGCACGACCTTCAGCGCCGAACACCTGCGGCGCGCGACCGGGCTGGGCAACGAGATTGCGCAACACTTGGAAACACTGGTGCGGCAGGATCTGATCCGGGCGGACAGCGGCCGCAACGGCTATGTCTTTCGTCATGCCCTGAGCCGCGATGCGATCTACGATAGCCTGTTGAGTGCCCGCCGCGAGGCCCTGCATCAAGCCGTGGCCGAGGCCATCGAAGGCCAGGAGAATTTTCAATCCGACGATGCCGCCGACGCCTTGTCCTATCATTGGAGCCGCAGTGCCGAACCCGGACGGGCAGTACAATATCTGGCCATCGCAGGCGAAAACAGCCTGCGGATCTACTCTCTGGAGGAAGCGCAAAACCACCTGCAACAGGCCCTGGATATCATCAAAGCCAATCCGGGCTGCGTTGACGATACGGTGCTGGCAGATATTCTGCTGCATATCGCCCGCGTGTTGTATTTCCAGTTCGACTTCCGCGCCCTCATCGCCCTGGTGGAACCCTACCTTGGCCGTATCGAGGCCCTGGGCGACAACCGGCGCCTATCACGCTTTTTATTCGAAACCGGCTACGCCCATGTTTTTGGTTGTCAGGCTGAGATAGGCCAGACACTGCTGGATCGGTCAAAGGCCCTGGCCGAAGCCGATGGCGACGAACTCGCCGTCGCGTACGCAGACTTGGGTTTTATGTGGCACCGTATGTTTTGGGGGCAACCGGGCGAGGCGCGCGACCGAGCACAAAGGGAGGCAGGCGAACGTATCGTCGAGGTCGGCCGTCGTCACGGCGACATTTGGTTAGCTTCGAAGGCACAACTTGCCAACGGCCTGGACTATGCATCATGGGGACGTCCGGGCGAAAGCCGGGCTGCGCTGATGGAGCTGATGGCCATGAGCCGGGAGAGCAATGACCCCCGTCCACGCAGCATGGCGCTGTGGGCATTGGCGGTGCTAGACGTCTTTTCCGGCAATTACGATGAAGCGATTGAGAAGGCTGATGATGCCTTGCGCATCTGTCTCAGCCCCGTCGACCGAATGGCCGCCAACGGCTACAAAATGATGGCCCGTATGCTTAGTGGACAGCAAGAAGACGCTGGCGCGCTGGGCAACCACCTGATCCGCGCGATGGAGGAAAAATCACTCACCATGACGCTGCCGCCGGTCAAGATGGCCGTGGGTATTGGCAACATCATGCAGGGCAACATGGCGAAAGGTGTGGCGGAGGTGGAAGCGGCACAGGCAGAGGCCGAGAGCTGGGGCATGACCTTCGCCACGGTCCTGGGCAACAAGTTCCTGGGCGAAATCTATCTGCAATTCGTCCTTTCGGACGAGACGCCGCCCCTATCCGTCATGTTGGCCAATTTACCCTTCCTGGCGCGCACCTTGCCGTTCGCGAAGAAAAAGGCGCGGCGATATTTGCAGGACGCCCTGGACGGCTACCAAAGCCTCAATTCGCCCGCCGATATCGCAGGTGCACAATATAATCTGGGCTTGTTGGATAAGGCGGCCAAGCAAGACGACCTGGCCCGCGCCGGCTTTCAGAAAGCCCGCGAAATCGCCCTTTCCGTCGATGCCGCGAATATCGTCAGCGACGCCGATGCCGCCCTGGCCGAACTTGGCGCAGCTTAACCATTCCCATTGGGCTTGGGGCAGTACATATCGTAAAGAATCTGGATAATCCGCCCCACGTCCGCGTTAGCAATGGAATAAAATACCGAATGTCCTTCACGGCGGCCACTGACCAGTCCATCACGCCGCAACAGGCCCAATTGCTGCGAGATCGTGGTTTGGCGTAGCTCCAGCGCGTCCGACAAACTGCCCACCGAAAGCTCGCCATCAATCAACCGGCAGAGAATCATCAGCCGCGTCTCGTTCGATAACGCCTTCATCAACTGCGTCGCATTGCCGGCGGCGCCCTGCATTTCGCTTAAATCGATGTCCATTCAAAGTCTCTCAAAATCTCCGATCAATCGGGCCGATTCAAATATTTTACCCGACCGGACTTGCCAAAGATACATATAGTATCTACATACGAACATATCAATGTTCAAATATTTGAACGTAATACTCGAACTGTAGGAGACAGACATGAATATCGACCGCCTCGTCATCGCCTTTGCCGGAACTTTCATCGTCATCAGCCTGGCTTTAGGCCATTTCATCCACCCCGCCTTCCTGCTGTTCACCCTGTTTGTCGGCCTTAACCTGTTTCAGGCGGGTTTCACGGGCTTCTGCCCTCTCGCCAAGATCCTGGCCAAGTTTGGCCGAAAGCCCGGCCATGCCTTCAACTAATTGGAGCCGTCATGATCAAAACCGCCACGTCATACCTTCTCGCCGTCGCATTCGCGACCCTCGCAGTCCCGGCATGGGCCGAGATGACGGCACAACCGGTCATGGTAGACGATCTGAAGGCGGTTTTTGGTCAAGTGACGTCCGTTGATCAGACCCGCGCCCGCACCCGCATTGCCGGCACCTTGCAAGACCTTTCGGTGGATGAAGGCGATCTGGTAAAAAAGGGCCAGGTATTGGCCATGGTGGCGGACAAAAAACTACAGCTGCAGGCCGCCGCGATCGCGGCGCGCCTGAAGTCTCTTAATGCCCGCCGGGAATTGGCCCAAACCAGTCTGCGGCGTACGGGCGACCTCAGGAAAAAAGGCACGGTATCCCAGGCCCGGATGGATGAGGCACAAACTGACCTAGATGTGCTGCGGCAGGAGGTTGCTGCTCTGACGGCGGAGCAGGAGCTAGTATATCAGCGCAGTAAAGAAGGTGCCGTGCTGGCACCGGCTGGTGGGCGCATTCTTCGTGTTGCTAAGACCGAAGGCAGCGTGGTCGGCCTAGGTGAGGAAATTGCCCTGATCGCTGCCAACCTCTACGTCCTGCGTCTGCGTTTGCCCGAACGCCACGCCAAGTTCCTGGCCGTGGGTGACCGCGTACAGATTGGCGCCAGAGGCCTGGTCATTGCACCGGATCAAAAGCGCGTCGGACGTATTCGTCAGATCTACCCGGAAATCCAGAACGGACGAGTTCTGGCAGACGTTGACGTCCCCAATCTGGGCGACTTCTTTGTTGGCGAGCGGGTGCGGGTTTGGCTTTCCACCGGCAAGCGCGAAACCTATCTTGTGCCAAAGGACTATGTCTCTATCCGCATGGGCGTCTCAACCGTTCGCCTGGCGGATGGCGGAGAGATCGCGGTTCAGCCTGGCTTGAGCCGCGGCAATAGGGTTGAGATCCTATCAGGGCTGCGCCCCGGCGACCGTTTGGTGCGGCCATGAAGCACATGAAGCTGGGCATTTCAGGCCACATAACGCGGGCCTTCATCGCCTCGCCGCTAACGCCTTTATTGCTGCTGGCCTCGTTGGCGCTGGGCACCCTGGCGCTGTATATGCTGCCGCGCGAGGAAGAACCGCAGATCAGCGTACCCATGGTGGATATCATGGTCCGGGCCGATGGCTTGAAGGCGGAAGATGTCCTGGAGTTGGTCACCGAGCCCCTGGAAGATATCGTCAAGAGTATCGACGGTGTCGAACATATCTATTCCCAGTCATTCGACGATCAGGTCACCATGTCGGTCAGGTTCAAAGTGGGCCATGACGCCGATGCGGCGATCGTCCGTGTACATAGCGAAATCCGTGGCAATATGAACCGCATCCCCCTGGGCATTCCCGAGCCACTCATCGTGGGACGGGGAATCGAGGATGTCGCCGTTCTGGTGGTCACCCTGGCAGCCAGGCCGGGCAATCCATCCCGGCTGGATGACGTCGTATTGTATAATCTGGCGGAAGAAATTCAGCATGAACTGACCCGTCAGGCCGATGTGGGTCTAAGCTATATCGTCGGCGGACGGCCGGCACAGATCCGCATCGAACCCGATCCCGAGCGTCTGGCTCTTGAAGGCATCACCCTGAACCAGTTGGTGGAAAAACTGGAGAACGCAAACCGCGCCTTCCTTAGCGGCAGTGTCCGTCAGTCCGGCGAAATCCGGCCTGTGATCGCCGGGCAAACCCTGCGCGGCAGCGCGGAAGTGGAATTACTGTTACTGACCGCCAATAGTGGCAGGCCGGTCTATCTGAAGGACGTGGCCAAGGTGGTCATCGACGGACGCCAGGACGAACACCGGGTCTGGCATCTGGCACCCAATGCGCGGGGCCGACTGCAGCAAGAGCCGGCGGTCAGCCTGGCTATCGGCAAGCGGCCTGGAGCCAACGCGGTTGATATCACCGACGGCGGCATCGAGAGGTTAAGACGTATTGCAGAACGCAAACTTCCCAGCGGCGTGGATTTGATTATCACCCGGAATTATGGCGATACCGCCCGAGACAAGGCGGACGAGCTACTGCTTCATCTGCTATCGGCGACCATATCGATTGTCGTCTTGCTAACACTGTTTCTCGGCTGGCGCGAAGGAATGGTGGTGATGTTCGTAATACCAAGCACCATTCTATTGACATTCCTGGCGGCCTGGACGCTGGGCTATACCATTAATCGGGTCAGCATGTTTGCACTGATTTTTGCTATTGGCATCCTGGTCGACGACGCCATTGTGGTGGTGGAAAACATCGTTCGTCATTGGCGTGCAGGCGGCGACAACCCTAAAAGCGCGGCCATCAAGGCGGTGGCCGAGGTCGGCAATCCGACGATCATCGCCACCTTCACAATTATCACCGCCCTGCTGCCGATGATGTTTGTCTCGGGCCTGATGGGCCCGTACATGAGTCCCATTCCCGCCATCGCCTCATCCGCCATGTTCCTCAGCCTGCTAATGGCATTGACGGTCACGCCGTGGCTAATGATGAAATTTCGCGCCGGACTGACGGGCGCCCCCGAGCAGGACCGGGAACCGGAAGAACACGGCGGCATGCTGGGTCGCCTGTTCCTGATCCTCGGCCGCCCGCTGCTCAGGGGCCGGCGGCGTTCGGGATGGTTCCTTACCTTTGTGGGCGCAGCCACCCTGGCTTCGCTGACGCTGTTCTATTCCCAGGATGTGGTTGTCAAACTGCTGCCCTTTGACAACAAGAGCGAATTGCAGGTTGTCGTCGATCTGCCCGAAGGCGCATCGCTGGAAGCCACGGAAAGGGTGCTGCACGGCGCGGCCGACGCCATCGCGACCCTGCCCGAGCTACTGCATATTCAGGCCTATGCGGGCACTGCCGCACCCTTCAATTTCAACGGCTTGGTGCGCCACAGCTATTTGCGCACGGCGCCGAACCTGGGCGAGTTGCAACTTAATCTGCAAGACAAGGATGATCGCGACCGGGCCAGTCATGCCATCGCCCTGGACGTGCGCCGGCACCTGAACGATCTGGAGGTGCCGGCGGGAACCAATATCAAGGTCATCGAAGTACCGCCCGGCCCGCCCGTTCTGGCCACCCTGCTGGCGGAAATCTACGGCCCGGATAGCGAAACCCGGCGCGCCGTCGCCACTGAACTGCGCGGCCTGTTCGAAAACATCGATTTCATTGTCGATGTGGACGACAGCTTTGGCGTCCCGGGCAAGCGGCTGCGTCTGGCCATTGATCGGGAAAGCCTGGAATTCCACCGGATCGAGGAGGCGGAGCTATATGACACCATCGCCACATTGCTGCGGGGCCGCAGCCTGGGCTATTCCCATCGCGGCGCCGGCGCCGAGCCTATCGAAATCGCCATTGGCCTGCCAAAATCAGCCCGCTATTTAGGCCAGCGCCTGCTGACCACGCCGGTACCGACCCGTGACGACAAGCTGGTGGAGTTGGGCGAGTTGGTCCAGGTAAGTTGGGATACCGCGTCATTCCCCATCTTCCGCCGCGACGGCAATCACGCCGAGATGGTCACGGCAGAGCTGGCCGGCCGTTTCGAAGCGCCGATCTACGGCATGCTGGCGGTGCAGGAGGCGATAGATCGCCATGACTGGGGCGATCTGCCCAAGCCACAAATCGCCCTGCACGGTCAACCGGACGACGATGCAACGCCCGTACTGCTATGGGATGGGGAGTGGGAGATTACTTATGTCACTTTCCGCGACATGGGTGCCGCTTTCATGGCGGCCATGGTCGGGATCTATCTACTGGTAGTGATCCAGTTTGGCGGTTTCAAGTTGCCCCTGCTGGTATTGGTGCCCATACCCCTGACCCTGGTCGGCATTGTTGGTGGGCATTGGCTGTTGTCGGCACCCTTCACGGCCACATCGATGATTGGCTTCATCGCCTTGGCAGGCATTATCGTGCGCAACTCGATCCTGCTGATCGACTTCATCCGCCAGCGGCAAGCGCAAGGCGCGGCGCTGCGAGAGGCTTTGCTGGCGGCCGGGGCCATTCGCTTCAAGCCGATTTTCCTGACCGCCGTGACCGCCATGATTGGGGCAGCCTTCATTTTGAGCGATCCCATCTTTCAGGGTCTGGCCATATCCCTGCTGTTTGGGCTGCTGTCTTCCACCTTGCTGACAGTTCTGGTTATCCCCGCGATTTACGTGATCATGCGGGATGACGAAATAAAAGAGGGAGGGAGCTAGCCGCCCCCTCCCCCTTATCCACGCATGCTATTTTTCGTGTGACAGTACGATCGTGCCGGCGGTTGAAAGCATACCGCCCATACCGTTGACCAGGGACATGCTGGCGCCCGGCACCTGACGGTCACCGCACTCGCCGCGCTGCTGACGCACCGCCTCGATGATCGGGAAAATGCCGTACATGCCAGAATGGGTGTACGACAGCCCGCCGCCGTTGGTGTTGATAGGCAGAGAGCCGCCCGGCGTCGACTTGCCGTCCTCGAAAAAGCTGACGCCCTCGCCCGGCTTACAAAAGCCGAGGGATTCCAGCATGATCGGCGGGCCGGAGGTAAAGGCGTCATAGAGCATGATGTGATCGAAATCGCTGTGGGTGACGCCGGCCATCTCGAACGCCTTGTTGCCCGAAATCGTTGTC
>CAYWYB010000133.1:0-13202 GCA_964462145.1 uncultured Rhodospirillaceae bacterium | reverse complement strand
GACCGCGCAGGAGCGCCTCGCCGTCCGCCTACTGTCGCGTTCTCGGTTCCTCCTGGACCACGTCGACGCCGCGATCGCGGCATTCGTCGAGGACGGCACAGGGCTCGTCCTGAAGAACCCGAGGGGCGGCGGCGGTGCAAGGGTTATCAACCTTGTGAGCGAGCGCTGCAAGCTCCAGAACGCAGTCCTCGCTTGCCTTGACCGGATCGGCATGGAACGACGCGAGCGAGCGCAGGTCACGATCCGCGACATTCGCGACGAGTCCCGCGAGTCGTCCGAGGAGGTCGAATCGTGAACCCTGTCGACGTGCTCCTCGACGACCGGCTCCTCTCGGCGGCCCCGCTGTCTGGTCCATCCAGACCGGTGGCTTTGCGCCCCGCCGTCACCGGCGGTTTGCCCTTTTCGAATTGCCCTCATGGAGATACGCCACAATGGGTACCCGTTTCCCCTACCTAGGCAACACAGTATCAAAAATCCTGTTAATGAACCGTAAACCGGCTGCCCAGCCGCCCTATTCAGCAGCCCGCAAACGATCAATCGCAACCTTGAGACTGTCCCGTTCTTTGCTGCCTTCGGGCAATTGCGCATACAGCCTTTGCCAGCGCGCGATTGCCTCTTTTGGCCGTCCGGCACCGGCATCCGCCATGCCAAGGAACCAAAGCGCCCGCGGGTTGTCGGGCTGCAGCGCCTCTAGTTTACGCAATGCGGCCAGGGTTGCCTCGGGCAATGCCTGTTCCGGGCCCGCGCCTTTGACCAATGCCGTGACCTGCGCTTGCAAGGGCGCGGGATCGCTGGGCCGAAGTGCGGCCGCGCGTCCGAAGGCGTCCGCCGCCTGGGCCGGCTTGCGCAGCACACCGTAAGCCTTACCCAGCCGCATCCAACCATCGAAATCTTCAGGCTCCTCCGCCAGACGATCAGCCAGGCGTTGCACCATGGAGGCGATGAATTCCTGGCGTTCGGCCGCTGGCATATTCGCCGCCGCCGCCATCGCAGCACGATCAGGACCAGGTGCTGAACCGGATGCGGAAGCGAGCGCCGAACCGGATTCAGCGGCGGCAGCCAGTTGCTTCTCAGGATCCACGCCAAGCTCTTTTGCCACTTGACGGATTTGCGCCGCCACGGCCTGCCTGTTTTCACTCTCCCCTGGCAGATCCCGGTACAAGGCCAGCCAGGCATCGTAAGCTTCCTGGGACCGGCCAGCCTGTAACGCAGCAAGGGCCAGGAAATACCGCGCCGCCAGGTGCTCCGGCGCCAGTTCGAGCGCCTTTTTAAACGCCGCCAGAGCCTCGGGCGTGACCGCGCCACCTGCGCCCCGTATCAGAATATCGCCAAGCGCCACCTGTATCTCGGCATCATCCCCGGACAACGCCACGGCCCGGCGCAATGCCTTGGCGGCATTGTCAAAGTCACCCATCGCCGCCCGCGAACGTCCCAGCAATATCCAGCCATCAAGATCATCGGGCTGCGCCTGCAACCGCGTCTCCAGGCGGGCGACCATCTCGCTGACCTCCGCGCTCTGATCCTCGCTCAGCCCCTGTGCTTCAGGCGCCGGTGCCTCCCGTGCCGCCAGTGGCTGGTCAGGCTGGCCCGGCTGGCCCAGCTGGCTGTACAACAACAGTGTCAGGGCGGGCAGCAATAGGGCGATCAGGACCGCCGTGATGGCCGACGGAGCGACTGGGCCGCCATGGCTTTCTTGCTGATCGGCGGCCCTGAGTATGCGCCGTTCGATTTCCCGTTTCGCCTCCGCCGCTTCCCGCTCGGTCAACGAATTGGCCGCCAATTCGGCATCGACTTCGCGCAATTGATCCCGATAGACCTCCAGATCGTGATCCAGACGCTCGCTAACCGCGCCGGAAGGGCGCAACAAAGGCCAAAGGATCGGCAGCACCGCCACCAATGTCAGCGCGCCGATCGCCAACCACACGCTCATGTTTGCTCCCGATCATCCAAGAGAGCCTTTAGGCGGGCCTGCTCATCCGCGCTCAACGGCGCGGCGGCGGTAGCGGTTGCGGCCGGACTGCTTCGCCGGCGATACCAAAGCAAAATCAGAGCCACCGCCAGCAGCAGGAATAGCAGCGGCCCCAGCCAAAGCAGTACTGTCCGGCCCTTCATGGGCGGCTGCAACAGCACCCAATCGCCATATCGGTCAACGATATAGCTGATGACCGCCGCATCGCTGTCGCCAGCCGAGATCCGGTCACGGACCAAAATTCGCAGATCGCGCGCCAGCCCGGCATTCGAATCCTCAATCGACTGGTTCTGGCAGACCAGACAGCGCAGCTGCTTATGAATGGCGCGGGCGCGGGCTTCCAATACCGGGTCATCGAGGGGCGTATCCACGGCAACGGCCCACGCCGGCGCAACCAGGCCGGCAAGACACAGGGCGAAGACCAGGCGGCGGAATGCATGCATTAACATTGCGCCGTGCCCCCCTGGCGCAACGCCTTGATCGCGGGTATCAACTTATCGCGCAGATCCGCCTCCATGACCGGGCCGATATGCTTGCAGACGATCCGGCCCTCGGTGTTGATCAGGAATGTCTCGGGCACGCCATAAACACCCCAATCGATACCAACCCGGCCTTTGAGGTCGGCGCCGACACGGTCATAGGGATCGCCATAACGCCGCAGCCATTCCATGGCCGCCGGCCCTTCATCCTTATAGTTGAGGCCGTGAACCGGCAGGATATCCTGCTCCTTCAGCTTCATGAACAGGGGATGTTCGGCCCGGCACGAAACGCACCACGAGGCGAAGACATTAACCAGCGAAACCTGACCCTTCAGATCGGCGGTTTTCAAACCTTTCGGGCGCCCCGGCAAAGCCGGCAGTTCAAACACAGGCGCCGCCTTGCCGATCATGACCGATGGTATTTCCTTCGGCCGCAAGCCCAAGCCGACAAGCAGAAAAGCGCCTATAATCAGCGCCACCGCAAGGGGCACGAAGCGCAGCCAGACGCTGCGGGGTCGGCCCTCTGAACCTTGTTCTGTGCTTGGCTCGCTCAAGTCATCAAACCCTATTTACCCGCCATTGACGGAGCCGCACCGACCGCCCTGGAAGTCCCACCGGGCCGCGCCGGAGCACCAACCCGGAAACGGCGGTCCGTCAAGGATATCAGGCCACCCAGCACCATGATCAGTGATCCGATCCATATCCAATGGATCATTGGCTTGTTGTAAAACCGCGTTGCCCAGGCTCCGTCGCCGGTTGGATCGCCGACCACGGCATATAAATCACCGCCCCAACCCGTTCGGATCGCGGCCTCGGTGGTCGCCATGGGCGGATTTTGATAGGTGCGGGACTCAGGCTGCAACACCGTGACGTCATATCCATCGCGGCTGACACGGAAGGTGCCGCGAACAGCGTCATAGTTCGGTCCATCCAGGGCCACCGCGCCTTCGAATTTAAATTGATAGGGCCCGACCGCCTGGCTCTCACCCGCGCGCATGACCTGCAATTTCTCCACCTGCCAGGAAGACGAGGCGACAATGCCAATAATCACCATGCCGGCGCCGGCATGGGCGAATGTGGTGCCCCAGGCCGACCGTGTGGAGCGCCCCAGGCGCCGCAGACTTTCGCTGACCGGCGCGCGGAACAGGCGCAGCCGATAGGCGCCCTCTTCCAGCGAAGCGGCGATCATCCAGACGCCCAGGCCGATGCCCGGGATCGCCAGCCAGGGGCCGTCGAAGGCCAGAACCAAAGTGACAAGCACCCCAATCACGGCCGCGATAACGGCGAATTTCAACCGCTGTACGGCGCCAAGCAAATCACCGCGCTTCCACGGCAACATCGGCCCCACGGCCATGGCAAGGAAAACCGGCACCATCAGAGGGCCGAACGTCATATTGAAAAATGGCGGCCCGACGGTAATTTTTTCACCCGTCACCGCATCCAGAAACAGTGGGTAAAGCGTGCCCAACAGAACCGTCGCGCAGGCGGTTGACAGCAACAGGTTGTTCAACACCAGACCGCCTTCCCTGCTCACGGGCGCGAACAGGCCACCGCCCTTCATGGCCGGCGCACGGATGGCATAAAGCGTCAACGAGCCGGCGATGACCGCGATAAGGAAAGCCAGAATAAAGACGCCCCGCGCCGGATCGGTGGCAAAGGCGTGGACCGAGGTCAGAACGCCGGAACGAACCAGGAATGTGCCCAGCAAACTAAGGGAGAAGGTCAAGATTGCCAGCAATACGGTCCAGTTTTTCAGACTATCCCGCTTTTCCACGACTATCGCGGAGTGCAGCAAAGCCGTGCCCGCCAGCCAGGGCATGAACGAGGCGTTCTCGACCGGATCCCAAAACCACCAGCCGCCCCAGCCCAACTCGTAATAAGCCCACCAGGACCCCAGCCCGATACCAAGGGTCAAAAAGCACCAGGCCGCCAAAGTCCAGGGCCGGACCCACCGGGCCCAGGCGGCATCGACGCGGCCTTCGATCAAGGCAGCGACGGCAAATGAAAATGCCATGGAGAAGCCGACATAGCCGAGATAGAGAAATGGCGGATGAAAGGCCAGGCCGGGATCCTGCAACAAAGGATTCAGGCCGCGCCCGTCCATGGGCGCCGGCAGCAAGCGCACGAACGGGTTCGAAGTGAAAAGCACAAAGGCGGTAAAGCCAACGGCGATCATGGCCTGCACCGCCAGTACCCGGGCCCGGAACGGCGCCGGCAGATTGCCGCCGAAAAGCGCCACGGCACCGCCAAACAACACCAAAATCAGCAACCACAACAACAATGAACCTTCGTGGTTGCCCCAGACACCGGAAATTTTGTACAGCATCGGCTTGGCCGAATGAGAGTTCGAGGCCACGTTGAGCACCGAAAAATCCGATGTCACGTAGGCGTAGGTCAAGGCCCCGAACGCAACGACCACCAAAAAGCATTGCACGATGGCAGCCGGCCGCGCCAAGCCGATCCATCCGGGTATGCCCCGCCAGGCGCCGTACATGGGCACCGTCGCCTGCACCAAGGCAACCGACAATGCCAATACCAACGCGTAATGTCCCAGTTCGGCTATCATGACGTTACGCCACCTTGTTCGGCAGCGGCCGGCCCTGAAAATGCGCCAACAGATTATCGATCGTTAGATTTCCCATGGCCGTCCTTGTTTCCACCGTCGCACTGGCCTGATGGGGTTGCAGGACAACATTCTCCAACCCGAACAACGCCTCGGGTACATTGGGTTCGTCGGCGAAAACATCAAGACCGGCCCCCGCGATGGTTTGCGACGACAGGGCCCGCACCAGGGCCGCTTCGTCAACCACGCTGCCGCGCGAGATATTTATCAGATAGCCCTTCGGCCCCAAGGCCTCAAGCACCTCGGCATTGATTAAATTCAAGGTCGCCTCACCGCCCGGACAGGTCAGCGCCAAAACATCACAGGCCTTGGCCAGGGCGGCGGCGGAGGCATGGTAAAGATAGGAAACGTCGTCCCGTTCGGAACGGTTGTAATAGGCAATGGACATGCCGAACGCCTCGGCCCGCTTCGCCAGTTCCATGCCGATACGGCCCAGGCCGACAATGCCGAGACAGCGGCCGCGCGGCGAATGGGACAAATCCATGAAACCTTCGCTTTGCCATCGTCCGGCCCTGACATAACGGTCGCCTTCGACCACGCCTCGCAACGTCGCCAGGGTCAAGGCCATGCCGAGATCAGCAACGCAATCAGTCAGGACCTCCGGCGTATTGGTGACGGCGATGCCGTGTTCTTTTGCAAAAGACACATCAATGCCGTCATAACCGACGCCAAAGCAGGCGGCTATTTCCAAATTCGGCATCAATGCCATCATCGCCCCACTGACCTTGGCAAAGCCAGGCATGGCGATGCCCAAAATACGATCGGCATTATCCAGAAACTCAGCCGGCCTTTCATCTTCATGGGGCAGCACGATCAAATCGAATTCGCCGCGGGCGCGGTCAACGATCCAACTCGGTATCGGATCGATCAGCAAGACGCACGGCTTTTCCCCGTTCGCACGTTCATTCATTCATGATCCCCCTGCCATTGCCCGGCCTCTTTCAAGGCATCGGCGACCTCTTTTGGCATATAGGTTTCGTCATGTTTCGCCAGCACCTCGGTCGCCACGAATGTACCATTCGCGGCCATGCTGCCTTCGGCGACGACACCCTGGCCTTCCCGGAAAAGATCGGGCAGCAGGCCACGGAAGCGCACCGGCACCACTTCGACGGTGTCTGTTATGCGAAACAGGTTCGTGATGCCATCCTTGTCACGGCCCACCGAGCCTTCCTCGACCAAACCGCCAATGCGCAAACGGCGCTCCGGCGGGATCGGCTGCTGTTCCAGTTTTCGGACCAGTTCGGTCGGCGAATAGAAGAAAACGATATTCTCCTCGAACGCCATCAGGACCAGGGCGGCGGCGGTCGCGAAGATCAACATGAAGCCGCCGACAATATAGAGGCGCCGTTGCTTTCGGGTCATTCCTCGACACCTTCGCGTTGCCGGCGATGGTTCCGCAGAGCAGTCAAGGATTGTTCAGATTTGTGCCAGCCCCGGATGCTGGTGATCCAGAGCAACGCCATGACCGCCAGGACAATCCCGAATGCCGGCCAGACATAGCCGGCATAGCCCCCCATGGCGAAAAACGCCCCCATGCCATCCATTCTCAGAGATCCTAACTTGTTCGTTCCGCAAGGCGCAGCGCACGGATGCGCCGCAGGTTCAGTTCCATACGCATACGGGCCAGCAACAGGGCCACGAAATATGCCTTGAACGCCACAGCCATGATCAGAAGCGGCCACAACATGGTGGGATGGATCGCCGGTCCATCCATGCGCAAGACACTGGCTGGTTGATGCAGGGTATTCCACCAATCCACCGAAAACTTGATGATCGGCACATTGACCGCGCCGACCAGGGCCAGGACCGCCGCCGCCTTGCCCGCCTTTTGACTATCCTCGATCGCCTGCCATAACGCCATATAGCCCAGGTAAAGGAAAAACAGGATCAATACCGAGGTCAACCGCGCGTCCCAAACCCACCAGGCACCCCACATGGGCTTGCCCCACAAAGAGCCCGTGACCAGCGCCAGAAAGGTGAAGCCAGCACCGATAGGCGCCGATGCCTTGGCCGCCAGATCAGCCAGCGGATGCTTCCAGATCAAGCCGACCGCACTGGCCACCGCCAGGAAAGTATAGCAAAACATGGCCATCCATGCGGACGGCACATGCACGAACATGATGCGTACCGTATCACCCTGTTGATAGTCCGCCGGCACGACCACAAGAGCCAGATATAGACCAACCAGCAGCAAGACCGCGGCCAGCCCCGAAGCCCACGGCTGTATACGCGCGGCGAGGCGCGTAAAACGCGCTGGATTGGCAAAATAGTGCATTGACATGGGTGGAGGTTTAGCCCCCCCGGGCCATGGGCGCAAGCACCTGTTGGGTAACAAATTGTCGCGGTATGGTGAGGTTCCTTTTCACTATTCCAGCGACAGCTTTACCGCCGCCGCCGCCGCCCATGGGCACAGTGGGATCGCCGCCACGGTCAAGGCCGCCAGAAGCAGAACATGCGGTTTGGCATTCAACCCGTGCACCGCAGCATCAATGGCCGAAACGCCGAAAATCAACACCGGTATGTATAGCGGCAGGACCAGCAACGACAACAGAACGCCGCCCCTGCGGACCGTCAGGGTCAGCGCGGCGCCAATGGCGCCAATCAGGCTCAACGCCGGGGTGCCGATCAACATTGTCAGCATCAGGGCCGCGAAGCCTTCGCTGTTCATATTCAGCAAGACCGCCAACACCGGCGACGCCAGCAACAGCGGCAACCCCGTGGTCAGCCAATGGGTGATAATCTTGGCCAGAACGATAAAGCCAACGGGCAGACCGGATAGGGTCAGCTGTTCCAGGCTGCCATCCTCGAAATCGGCCTGAAACAGCCGGTCGAGCGATAACATGGCCGCCAACAGGGCAGCGACCCAAAGCACACCCGGCGCGACACGGGCCAGGATCGCCGGCTCCGGCCCGATGCCGAGGGGAAACAATGTCACCGTCAGCAAAAAGAACACCAAGGCCAGGAACGTGGCGCCCCCCTGGCGCACGGCGAGCAGCAGGTCGCGGGCGATGATTGCCTGAAATGCTCTCATTGGGGTTTCAACCGCAGAATTTCCGCATCGTCCAGGCCCAGTTCGATGTGGGTCGCGGCCATGACCATTCCATTGTCCGCCCGGTGCGCGGCAATCGCCCGCTGCAAACAGGCGGTGCCGTCGGCATCCAATGATACCGTGGGTTCGTCAAGCAACCACAGGGAGGCGGGCGAAGCCACCAATCGTGCCAGCGCGGTCCGCCTGTGCTGGCCGGCGGAAAGATATTGCGCCGGCGTGTCCGTTAGATGGGCGATGTCAAAGGCCGACATGGCATCCTCGATCCGGTCTTCGCCGGCGCCGCGCACCTTCGCCCAAACGGCAATATTTTCACGCACGGTCAAGGCGCCCTTGACGGCATCCTGATGCCCGATGAAATGCAGCCGTGCGCGATGTTCCTCGGGGTCGTCGGCAATGTCGGCGCCATTCCAGCTCAACGTTCCCGCCGCCGCTTTCAGCAATGTCGCAGCCGTCCGCAATAAAGTCGTCTTGCCACAGCCATTGGGGCCGCGCAGAACAAGCGCCTGGCCGGGCGAGACCTGAAAATCGAGGCCGGAGAAAATCCGCCGCTCGCCCCGGTCACACGCGACATCCCGCCCTTGGAACATCAGGCCACATCCTTGTTATCTGGCTCGCTGCCAGACTCGTCGTTTGGTAGCTGGTGGCGGTTCATCGCCGGCAACTGCGAGAGGGAAAACAAAATCGTCAGGGGCATGATGCCAAAGACTTTGAAGCTGACCCAGGTGTCAGTGGAGGTGTTGCGCCAGACAATTTCGTTCAAGACCGCCAGCACGATAAAGAATATGGCCCATCGAATCGTCAACAACCGCCATCCCTGGTCCGTCATCCGGAACATGCTGCCCATCAGGCTTTTTAAAAATGACTTGCCCCAGAAAAGACCGCCAAAGAGGATTGCCGCGAACAATGTGTTGACGATGGTGGGCTTCAGCTTGATGAACAGTTCGTCCTGCAGAATCAGGGTCAGGCCGCCAAAAACCAAAACGACAACGCCGGTAACCAGTGGCAGTATTGGCAGGCGCCGCTCCAACAGCCAGGTAAGCGTCAACGAAATCAGGATCGCCACCATGAAGACGCCCGTCGCCCAGAATATCCCAGCTTTCCCGTTGGTCACGAAAAACAGAGCCAGGGGACCGATTTCCAAGGCGAGCTTGAGAAGCGGATTTGGGGCGGAGGTATTAGTTACGGAATTTGACATGGCGAACATATAACCTGGATTGTAGTGAACTGAAACGAAACTGACGACGGATATGAAAAAAGGTTGCCCGCATGAGTGATAAAGCAAAACAACTGGCCGCCGGCGCGGCGGCGGAGCTGGTTGAAGACGGAATGCGCCTCGGCATCGGCACCGGCTCCACGGCGGAGCATTTCATCCGGCAGCTTGGCCAGCGGGTCCGTGACGGGCTGTCGGTCTCCGGTGTCGCAACGTCCGAACGCAGCGCCGAACTATGCCAGGAGTTGGGTATCTCGCTGACGAATTTGGACGAAACACCGGTTCTCGATTTGGCCATCGATGGCGCGGACGAATTCGACGGAGCGCTTAATCTGATCAAGGGCGGCGGCGGCGCGCTGCTGCGGGAAAAAATCGTCGCCGGCGCGGCGAAGCGTTTTGTCGTCATCGCCGATGCCTCCAAGCAGGTCGCCGTGTTGGGGGCTTTTCCGCTACCCGTTGAAATCATTCCCATGGCCAGACAGCCGTTAAGCGGCCGTCTGTCGGATTTGGGTGCGGTGGTAACACTGCGCCAGACGGCGGACGGCGAACCTTTTCGGACCGATGAAAACCACTGGATCCTGGATTGTGCCTTTGGCCCATCGATCGCCGATCCAGCCGGCCTGGCGCAATCCCTGTCCACCTGGCCCGGCGTGGTCGAACACGGTTTGTTTTGCGGCATGACGGAGCAGGTCTTGCTTGGAGATGACAACCGCGTGGCCGTTATCACCGGCTAACCCGCAACATCCCGTTCCAGGATCGCCACCGGTGTCTTGCCGCGATAGTAGATCCGCGGAATGAAGGGGTTCAGGTGATTTAACAGGCTATAGGGCATCCAACCGGCCGTTTCCGAGACCCCGGCGACATCGTTCTCGCCCGCACGGCTGTAAACTTCGACCACATCGCCCTCCTGGACGTTCAAATCAGTGGCGTCGAACAGATAATGGTTCAGGGAAACCGAACCGATGCCGGGCCGTAGAACGCCATCGACCAGAATTTTTCCCGTGTTGGAAAGCTCACGCGGAACCGCGTCATAAAACCCCACATGCAGGGTTCCAACGCGCATGCGTTGGGGGGCGGTAAAGCGGCCAAAGTAAGTCACGGAATCTCCCGCCTCGATCCATTTCAGATGCTCGATACGCGCCTTGAAGCAGAGCGCCTGACGCAATGGCAAACCGCTGTCCCTGTCGTCATTGTCGAGATAGACCCCAAACAGCGTCATGGCGGGGCGGACCATATCAAGCCAGGCATCGGGGCGATGAAAAATGCCATAGCTGGCGGCAAGGCTGCATAGGCCTGGATCGATACCTTTTTGCTTTAGCCCATCCATGATGGCCCGAAAACGCACAAGGACATCCCGGTCCTGCTCCGGATGCAGCATGAAGGTGGAGAACATGCCGCGGATTTCCAGATTGGGCAGCGCCGCGATCTTTTCCATGAACGGCACGGCCTCGTCATGGGGCACGCCGACCCGGCGCAATCCAGTATCGACCTTGACGAAGACGCCGGCTTTCCGTCCCAGCGTTGCCGCCGCCGCATTCAGCTTTTCCGCCGCGGCGAGGGTATAAACCACCTGGCTGATGTCCTGCGCCACCGCCTGCTGGTATTGCCCATCCGTATACAGCGCATCCATGTTCATCACGCCGCAGGCAATGCCTGAAGCTCTGATCGCCAGAGCCTCGACAGTGCGCGCCACCATGAACCAGTTGATGCCCTCCCCCGCCAAAGCCGCCACCACGGGCAGCAGGCCATGGCCATAGGCATCATTCTTGACCACCGGCATGATCTCGACCCCAGGGCCGACACGATCGCGGACCGTCTTCAGATTAAACGCGATGTCATCCAGGTCGATCTCGAACCAGGCGCCCAACTCGGCCATCCGCGCCTCGATTTGCGCCGGCGCCGGTTGCTGGCGAAAATAATCTTCGGACATGGACTATTACTCAGCCGCATCTTTTGCTTCCGGCTGCCAGCGCAGAACCGGTTTGCGCGCGGCCTGGGTTTCATCCAGCCGGCGATAGGGTGCCAGATAAGGCGCGCCAGCGAAAAATTCGCTGTCGCCAGCCAGGGCCCGTTCCCCCAAATGCCGCATGGAGGCAATGAACTGGTCCAGGCTGGCCTTGGATTCAGATTCGGTCGGCTCCATCAACATCGCCCCCGAAACCACCAGGGGGAAATACATGGTCATGGGATGGAAGCCTTCATCGATCATGGCCTTGGCGAAATCCAGGGTCGAAACGCCCGTGTCCTTGAGGAAGCTGTCATCGAAAAGGGCCTCGTGCATGCAGGGGCCGGGGTACGAGGGCGAAAACAGATCCTGTAGGCGGGCCAGAATATAATTGGCGTTCAACACCGCATCTTCCGAGGCCTGGCGCAGGCCGTCGGCGCCATGGCTGAGGATAAAGGCCAGGGCGCGGACGAACATGCCCATCTGCCCATGGAAGCCCTTCAAGCGGCCAAAACTGTCGACCGTGCCCAGATCGTCCGATTTTCGTTCCACCAGGGTCAGGCCATCGCCGTCACGGACAACCATGGGCAAGGGTGCAAATGGCGCCAGGGCCTCGGCCAGGACCACGGGGCCACTGCCCGGACCGCCGCCGCCATGAGGGGTCGAAAATGTCTTGTGCAGGTTCAGATGCATGCAATCGATGCCCAGATCACCGGGCCGCACCTTGCCCACGATGGCGTTGAAGTTGGCGCCGTCACAATAGAAATAGGCGCCGGCGGCGTGCACCGCCTCGGCAATCTCGATGATCTGGTTTTCGAACAGACCGCAGGTATTGGGGTTGGTCAGCATGATCGCCGCCACATGCGGTCCCAGTTCTTCCTTCAAGGCCGCGACATCGACCCGGCCCCGCTCGTCGGCAGGGATCTGCTCGATCCGGTATCCGCAGATGGCGGCGGTGGCGGGATTGGTGCCGTGGGCCGATGTGGGCACCAGTACCACCTCGCGGGCATCGCCCTTGGCCTCCAATGCGGCCCGAATGGTCATCAGACCGCAAAGTTCGCCATGGGCGCCGGCGGCGGGCGACATGGCGACCGCCGGCATGCCGGTCAGGGTGATCAGCCATTCCGCCAGGGTATCGATCAGTTCCAGGGCGCCTTGCACGGTTTCCACCGGTTGCAGGGGATGCAGATCGGCGAAGCCCGGCAGCCGCGCCATTTTCTCGTTCAGGCGCGGATTATGCTTCATGGTGCAGGAGCCCAAGGGATAGAGCCCGGCATCGATGGCAAAGTTGTTGCGCGACAGACGCACGAAGTGGCGGATCACCTGGGGCTCTGACAGACCAGGCAGCCCGATGGGCGCGGCGCGCTCCAGCCCGCCCAGGCGGTTCGGCACATCCGGTGCCTCGGGCAGATCGACACCGCAACGGCCGGGACTATCAAGTTCAAAGATCAGCGGCTCGGCCAGATCCAGGCCGCGGTGGCCGCTGTTGGTGGTAATCGTCTCGGGGCCGGCCATTACAGCACCTCCCGCAGGGTATTGATCAAGGCGGCGACGTCCTCATCCGTGTTGGTTTCGGTGGTCGCGACCAGCAATAGATCCGCCATCGCGGGATTATCGGGATAAAGCCGGCTGAGCGGCACGCCGGCAAGAATGCCGCGCGGCACCAGATCCTCGACCACCCCCGCCGCCGGCCTGGGCAGGCGCAGGGTAAATTCGTTGAAGAAACTGTCGTTCAGCACTTCGACCCCGTCCAGATCCGCCAAATGATCGGCCAGACATACCGCGCGGCCATGGTTGATCTGGGCCAGCTGGCGCAAACCCGTTTCGCCCAGCAAGGATAGATGGATACAGAAAGCCAAGGCGCAAAGGCCCGAATTGGTGCAGATATTCGACGTCGCCTTCTCCCGCCGGATATGCTGCTCCCGCG
>CAYWYB010000132.1:0-13246 GCA_964462145.1 uncultured Rhodospirillaceae bacterium | reverse complement strand
GATGTGGGACATCGGGCAAGCCGCGCAACGCCGCCCAAGGGCTTGGTACTGCCACCGCAGGCCGGCCCTCCAGGTCCCGTGGCGGCGTCGCAGTTCTTGCCCGATGTCCCACATCGCTCGGCGAACCGCTCCTACCCACGGGACCTGGAGGACCGGTCAAATGGTTCTGATTAGCCGCGACACGCTCTAGCCCAGTTCAGGCCCGGCAATCAGAAAGACCCGCGATGGGTCATCGATAGGCTTATCGGTTCCCAATAGCATGCGCATATAGCCGCGCTGTTTGGAAAATCCGGCCTCCGCCAGCCAGGCCGCCAACCCCTTGTGATGATCGGCGGCATCGAGAAAAACCGGCCCCGATTGGTTCGCCAGGGCGGCCTGCAACAGAACCAGCGCATCCGCCTCTGTCTCCGCCGATAGTGGCCCGATCTGGGTCGCCTGGCGGCCGTCACGGGCGAGGACAAATCCTTGCAGGGCACCGTCACGCTCCAGCACATAGGCACGTTCGGAACAACGGCCGTGCAGATGGGCCAACAGGCCGGCGCGCCGGGCGCCGAAGACCCCTTCGTCCCAGGCCGCCACCGCCGCCAGATCCTCGGCCAGCATGGACCGCACGCCATCTGGAACAGCCACATCGGGGCTATCGGCCTGCCAGCGAGTCAGGGAATAGATGTCCTGAAAGCCCAGGGGCAGATAGACCTTGCGCCCGGCCTCGGTGGCATCCAGGCCGGCGACCAAATTCAGGGCCTCAGTCCGGGCGATACACCGGCGCATCAACTGGCTGGCCAGGCCCTTGCGCTGCCAACGCACGGTGACCAAAATCATAGCGATCCAACCGAACCGGTCGCCGTAGGGCAGCAGCATGGAACTGGCTACCAGCTCTTCTTCCCGGACCCCGGTGCCCTCGCCCAGTTCCAGCATGAACCGCCAATCGGCGGCGTTCTGGTTCCAGCCCGCCTCTACATTCAGGGCCACGGCCTCGTCCGCCTCGGCGGCGGTAAGGTCGCGCCAGGTCAGATTTTCAATAGTTGCCATCACGCACTTCGAAATGTGTCGGTTTGCCCAGACTGCCGCCGTCCCGCGCCACCCAATCGGCGACCCAGTCAACCATGCTGTGCAATGACACCATGGGATAGCCAAACAGTTTTTCGGCCCGCGCGGTGTTGATCAACCAGGCTTCCTGTGCTGGCTCCCCCGTCAATTTGGCCTCCAGGCCAAAGCGTTTGCCGAATTCCCGTGCCAGCCAGTCGATGGCGACCACTTCCGGCCCGGTTACATTCAGGGGACTGGGCGGCGTCGTGCAATGGTGCAAGGCACGCAGCACCTGGGCATTGGCATCGCCCTGCCAAATGACGTTAGCGTGCCCCATGGTCAGATCGATTTCCGCGCCGGACCAGACCTTGGCCGCGACGTCGTAGAGCACGCCGTAACGCATATCGATGGCATAGCTGAGGCGGATGCTGCGGCCCGGCGTATCGTGCTGGCTGGAGAAATATTCGAACATCCGCTCCCTGCCCACGCAGGAATTCGCATAGTCCCCCGGCGGCGGCGTGGCCGCCATGTCTTCGTCGGCGCCCTGGGAATGGATGGAGACGAAAGGGTAAACGCAGGCGGTCGAAAAGCTGACGATCCGCGAATTGCAGAACCGCTCCGCCACGATGGCCGGAACATGCACGTTCATGGCCCAGGTCAGCTCCTCCGCCCCGGCGGAGCCGAACTTGCGCCCGGCCATGAAGACGATGTTGGCGATTTCGGGCAGGGCAGCCACCGCGTCCCGGTCCAGCAGGTCACAGGTGATGGTTTCAATACCATGGCCCTGCAGATCCTCGGCCACACCGGCCTCGGAAAATCTGGCGACGCCAATGATGCGCTTATCAGGCGCGGCGCGTTTGGCCAGGCGCGCCAACGTCGGCCCCATCTTGCCGCCGACACCCAGGACCATGATGTCGCCATCCAGGGCCGCCATGTCGTCGATCAGGGCCTGGGACGGCCGGGTCATGAATTCTTCCAATGCCGCCGCGTCGGCAAAACCGGTTGGAAAGTCCGCGGGTTTCAGTATCTCGTTCATTTATTCCATCTTGCGTTCAGGCTCGGGCACTCGGACAATAGCGCTAACCTAACAGCGACGGGAAGAGATGCAATGCGTGCAGCTATATTCGAGGCGCCGGGCCAACCCTTGCTCATTGGCGAGGTCGAGACACCCAAACCGCTACCGACCGATCTGCTGGTCAAGGTCAAGAATTGCGGCATCTGCGGCACCGACCTGCATCTTTCCGCCGTGACCGACCGCTCGGGCGGCATGGCGCCCCTGGATGCGGGCGCCATCATGGGCCACGAATTCTGCGGCGAGGTGGTCGAGGTCGGCGCCCAGGCGCCCGGCGGCTGGCACGAGGGCGACCGTATCTGCGCCCTGCCCTACATCGCCTGCGGCCACTGCCTGGAATGCCTGGACGGACGCGGCCACCGCTGCCGCGATGCCATCTTCGGCGGCCTGGGTCAGTTGGGCGGCGCCTATGCCGACTATGTCCGGGTCGGCGGCGCGGAAGCGCTTGCCCTGCCCAGCGGCGTTGACTATCAGGCCGGTGCCCTGGTGGAACCGCTGTCGGTAGGTCTGCATGCGGTACGCGCGGCACAACTGAGTCCGGGAGACGCCGTATTGATCGTTGGGGCCGGGCCTATTGGTTTGGCGGTGGCGCTGTGGTGCAGATTCTTTGGCGCCCGCCATGTGGTGATCTCGGATCTGCTGGCGGGCCGTTTGGACAAGGCCGCCGCCATGGGCGCGACCGACGGCATTGATGCCAGCAGCGAGAATGTCATTGGCCGCTACAAGCAAATCGCCGGCAATCGCCCCGACGTGGTGTTCGATTGCGTCGGCGTGCCGGGCAGCCAGCAACTGGCCATGGACTATGCGCCCATGAACGGGCGTCTGGTGGTGGCCGGCGTCTGCATGCGTCCCGACAACATCATGCCGGTCAAGGCCATCACCAAGGAACTCAACGTGCGGTACGTCTATATGTACGAGCGGCGGGATTTCGAGCTGGCCCTGGAGATGCTGGACCGGGGCCGCATCGACGGCGGCGCCATGGTCACCGACGTGGTCGGCTTCGATGCCTTTTCCGCCGCCTTTGAAGATCTAAAAACGCCCTCCCATCAATGCAAGATCCTGCTCGACCCTGATGCTTAGAGTACTTTTAGCGCTTGCTCTGACGGTATTGCTGGCGGCTTGCGATGAAGCACCCGAGCAAGCCGCGGTAAAAGGCTCCGCCGAGCTCAAGGCACACGGTAAGCTGTTCACCAAGGAGGTCCTGACGCCTCTGCCCGGCATCCATGTGGCGGTCGGTTACGGCCTGGCCAACGTCATCATGATCGAGGGTGATGACGGCGTCATCATCGTCGATACCCTGGAGAGCCGGAGCCGCGCGGCAGAGGCCCTGGCGGCCTTGCGCAAGGTCAGCGCCAAACCGGTCCAGGCGATCATCCTGACCCATAACCACGCCGACCATATCTATGGTGCCCAGGTTTTCGCCGGCGGCAGGGACATACCCGTCTACGCCCACCGCAGCACCTCGGCCCATATCGACCGCATCATCAATGTTCTGGTCAACACCATCTACCGCCGCAGCATGGCCATGTTCGGGCAACTGCTGCCCAAGGGCCAGGTGCTGAACGCCGGCATCGGCCCCGATCTGAAAACGGTCACGGAAGAGCTTGCCCTGCTGCGTCCGACCAAGACCTTCGATAAACGTCTCGACGTCACTATTGCCGGCGTGAAGCTGCAACTGCGTCATGCGCCGGGCGAGACCGACGATCAATTGCTGGTCTGGCTGCCGGAGCGGAAGATCCTGCTGCCCGGCGACAACATCTATCAGACCTTTCCCAACCTCTACACCATCCGCGGCACCAGGCACCGGGATGTCATGCAGTGGGTCCACAGCCTGGACATGATGCGGGATCTGGGCGCGGAAGCCTTGATCCCATCGCACACCCGCCCCCTTGTGGGCCGGGAGCAAATAGCGGAGACCCTGACCGCCTACCGGGACGCCATGCAATACGTGCATGATCAGACCGTGCGCGGCATGAACCTAGGGATGGGGCCGGAGGAATTGGTGGGTTTCGTCCATCTGCCCAAACACCTGGCCGAACACCCCTGGCTGGTAGAACATTACGGTACGGTGCGCTGGTCCGTCCGCGCCGTCTTCAACGGTTATCTGGGCTGGTTCAGCGGCGATGCGGTCGATCTGGATCCTTTGCCGCCAGGGCAGCGGGCCCAACGTCTGCAAGTGGCCTTCGCCGATGGCAAGCCGATGGCTGATCAGGCACGGGCGGCCCTGGCCTCGGGGGATTATCAATGGGCCGGCGAATTGTCCCGCCATTGGTTGCAGATCGAACCAAAATCAGAAGCCGCGCGCGAAACCATGGCGGCGGCCCTGACGGCCATGGCGGAAAGCAGCGGCAATCCCAATGCCCGCAGCTGGTATCTGACCCAGGCCCAGGAGCTGCGCGGCACCTTGGTCATCGGCAAGCCCGATCCGTCCCAGTTGCCGTCCGATATGCTTGATAGCCTACCCATCGGCCCCTTCATGGCGGGCATGCCAACGCGCCTGAAGGCGGAGGATGCCTTGCAGACGGACCTGCTGGCCCGTTTTGAATTCACCGACGAGGAGCGGGTATTCTCGATGCATATCCGCCGGGGCGTCGCTGCGCTGAGGGAGGTCGCCACGCCGAACCCGGATATTCATATCCGGACCACGGCGCGGACCTGGAAACGCATCGTCACCAAACAGCGCAATCCGGCCCTGGCCTTTGCCAGTGACGAAATGGCGGTAACGGGCGGCGTCGTTAACGTGGTGAAATTTCTCACCCTGTTCGAACGCTGAAGGGTAGTGTTAGTCTCCGCGACTGATTCCGAAACATAGGTAGATATCAAGATGGACTTAGGATTGAAGGGCAGACGAGCCATGATCACCGGCGGCAGCCGGGGTATTGGCCGGGCCATCGCCAACCGGCTGGCCATGGAAGGCGCCGACGTTGCGATCTGTGCCCGCAATGGCGATGAAGTCGCCGAAGCCGTGGCTGCCCTGCAAGGCATGGGCGTGCAGGCCACCGGCAGCGCCGTCGACGTCAGCGACGGCCCGGCCTTGAAAGCCTGGATCGACAGCGCTGCAAATGAGCTGGGCGGCCTGGATATTCTGGTGCCGAATGTCTCCGCCATGGCCGGCGAACATACCGAGGAGGCCTGGCGCGGTGCTTTCGAAATCGACATCATGGGCACCATAAATACGGTCGACGCGGCCCTGCCCTATCTGGAAAAATCGGATGCGGGCGCCATCGTCACCATCAATTCCGTCGCCGCCCTGCAATATTTCGGCGGTGTGCGTCCGTACAACACACTGAAGGCCGCCCTGGTCAACCATATGTCGAACCTGGCCCACCAATTGGCGCCCAAGGGCATTCGCGTCAACTCGGTCTCACCGGGTACAATCTATTTCAAGGGCGGCGTCTGGCACACGCGCGAGGTCGAAACGCCGGAGATTTACAAGGGCGCCCTGGCCATGAACCCCATGGGCCGCATGGGCACGCCGGAAGAAGTCGCCAACGCCACGGTCTTTTTGTGCAGCCCCATGGCGAGTTTCATATCGGGCAGCAATCTGTTGGTCGACGGCGCCATGACGCCCAGCGTGCAGTACTGATCAACATGGACCTGAGGCTAAAAGGCCGAAAGGCCATGGTTACCGGCGCCACCAAGGGCATCGGCCGGGCCATCGCGGAACGCCTGGCAATGGAAGGCGCTGATCTGGCGGTCTGTGCCCGCAACGGCGACGATGTCGCCGAGACCGTTGCCGCCTTGCAAGACATGGGCGTACGGGCCACCGGTGCTGCCGTCGATGTGGGCGATGAAGCGGCCCTGCGGGCCTGGATCGACAACGCGGCAAACGAACTGGGCGGCCTGGATGTGCTGGTGCCGAATGTTTCCGCCATCGTCGTCGGCAATAGCGACGAGGCCTGGCGCGGCGCCTTTGAGGTCGACATCATGGGCACCATACATACGGTTGATGCGGCATTGCCGTATTTGGAAAAATCAGACGCCGGCGCCATCGTTGGCATCAGCACCGTCTCCGCTCTATTTCATTTCGGCGGCGTGCGCGCCTACAACGCCATGAAAATGGCCTTGATCAACTATCTGTCCAATCTGGCCCATGAACTGGCGCCCAAGGGCATCCGCGTCAATACGATCTCTCCTGGCACGATCTATTTCGAGGGCGGGGTACAGCATCAGCGCGAAGTAGAAACGCCGGAGCTGTTCAAATCCGTCCTGGAGAAGATCCCCATGGGCCGCATGGGCACGCCACAGGAAGTCGCCGATGCCACGGTCTTTCTCTGCAGCCCCCTGGCCAGCTATATTGTCGGCAGTAATCTTTTGGTCGACGGCGGCCTGACACCCAGCGTGCAATATTAATCGAACCGTTATCCGTAGAGAGGAACAAGGCCATGGCCATGAAACCGCAGTTGGTTGAGTTATTGGAAGCGATGAAGGCCCTGGGCCTCAAGCCCATGCACGAGTTGAGCCCGGTTGACGCCCGCGAGCAGATGGAAGCCGGCGTCCGCGCCCGCAACAATCCGCCCCTTGAGCTTGGCAGTATCGAAGAACAAAGCATTCCCGGCCCCGCCGGCGATATCCCGGTGCGAGTCTATCGCCCCAAAGGCGCGACCGGATCCGTCGGCGCCCTGGTTTATTACCATGGCGGCGGCCATGTGATCGGCAGCATGGATACCCATGACTACGCCTGCCAGGCGATCTGCCGGGATGCGGGCATCGTGGTGATGTCCGTGGACTACCGCATGGGACCGGAGGCGAAATTCCCCGCCGCCGTCGATGATTGCTATGCCGCCACCAAATGGCTGTCGGACAACGCCGAAAGCATGGGCGTCCGGGCCGACCGCATCGCGGTGGGCGGCGACAGCGCGGGGGGCAACCTGGCATTGGTGGTGTCCCTGATGTCTCGTGACAGCGATGATGGCTTGAGCATCGCCTATCAGTTGCTGGTCTATCCGGTGATGGACTACACCGGCGGCACGCCGAGCTACGAGACCTATGGCAACGGCTACGGGCCGCTGATGGCGGATTCCGTTCCCTGGTTCCGAAAACATTACCTTAGCTCCAACGAGGACCTGGCGGATTGGCGCGCCTCGCCCGGCAGGGCCGAGTCTTTCGCTGGTCTGCCGCCGACCCTGCTGATCTCGGCACAATGCGATATCCTGGCCCATGAAGGCCGTGAATGCGCCGAACGCCTGAATGCCGAGGGGGTCGCCTGCGAACATGTGGATTTCGAAGGCATGATCCATGCCTTCTTTTCCATGGCGCCGCTGCTGGATGATTCCATCGCGGCCCAGGCCTTGGCGGCCAAGCGGTTAAAGGCGGCGTTGTCCTAAGTGCGCGCGGTTAGCTGCCGCTTGGAAGCTGACTAAAGGGCAATTCCTTGTCGACCCGGACATCGGCGGGCAGGCCGAGCACCCGTTCGGAGATGATATTGCGCAGAATTTCGTCCGAGCCCGCCGCGATCCGGCCGCCCGGCGCATCCAGCAGGGCCTGTTGATACATGGCCCGCATCGGCGCCATATCAGGGTCCATCATGCCGCCGCCCATATCCAGAAGATCCATGCCGAAATGGGCGATCTCCTGCCGGCGGAAGCTGGTAACCAGCTTGGAGACGGAATTCTCCGGCCCCGGCCGCTCGCCCCGCGACAACGCCGTCATCAGGCGCGCCCGGATCAATTTCACGCCCTGTTCCTTGATATACCAATCGGCAAGCTTTTCACGGATCGACCCATCGGCGATCGCCGGGCCGTTTTCCAACTCGGTCATCCGGACCAGATCGAAAATCTCCTCGAAATTGGGCGCCGGACGGACGCCGGAGCTGACCCGTTCGTTCATCAAGGTTGTGATGGCGACCTGCCACCCCTGTCCCACATCGCCAAGGCGCTGGGTGTCGGGGATACGCAGATCGGTCATGAAGACCTCGTTGAAATTCGAATAGCCCGAAATCTGTCGGATCGGTCGGACTTCTATGCCCGGTGATTTCATGTCGAGGAAGAAATAAGTCAGGCCCTTGTGCTTGGGAGCATCCGGATCGCTGCGCGTGACCAAAATCGCCATATCCGCGTAATGGGCACCCGAGGTCCAGATCTTGTGACCATTGATAATCCAGTCATCACCATCGCGCACGGAACGGGTGCGCAGGCCGGCAAGGTCGGAGCCGCCGGCGGGTTCGGAAAACATCTGACACCAGATTTCATCGCCGCGCAGGGTCGCCGGCACGTAACGTTGTTTCTGTTCCTCGGTTGCGTAGGTCAACAGGGTCGGCACTGCCATGCCGTGGCTGATGCTGAAGATGGGTGGCGGGATCAGATAATTGGTTTCTTCCTCGGCAAAAATAATCTGCTGCAGCCGTGTTCCGCCACGGCCGCCATATTCCTTTGGCAAGGCGATGCCGGAAAACCCGCCGGCGAATTTTGTCGCCTCCCAGGCCTTCGCCGCCGGGGTCAACTCAGGCTCGCCGCGCTTATATTTGTAAACCTTGCCGGGCGCTTTGCGCTCGGCATTGTTTTCCAGCCAGGCGCGGGCCTCGGCACGAAATTCAGCTTCTTGTGGTGTATCGTTGAAATCCATCGCCCTTACTCCTCGCCCCCACTGTTACTGTTGCTGCTGTTGCGAGCTTCAAGTTGGCTGATCAGCCGGTCTTTCCAAACCCGTTCGCCGCCCAAGGCAAGGGAAAGCAATTTAGCCCGCCGATAGTAGAGGTGACAGTCGAACTCCCAGGTGAAGCCCATGCCGCCATGGGTTTGAATATTCTCCCGGGCCGCCAAATTATAGGCCTCGCTGGCCGCGACACGCGCCGCCGCCGCCGCCGTTGGCAGATCCGGTGCATCCGCCGCAAGCGCCCAGGCGCCGTAATAGGCATTGGCGCGGGCCAGTTCCGTTGCAACGTAGATATCCGCCAGTTTGTGCTTGATTGCCTGGTACGAACCGATCGCGCGTCCAAAGGCGAAACGGTTCCTGGCATAGTCCGCCGCCATATCGAGGCATGCCTGGGCACCGCCAACCTGCTCAAACGCCATCAGGATCGCGGCGCGGTCGAAAACCGCCCTCGTGATCGTCCAGCCCTCGCCGGGCTCTCCAAGCAGCTCGGCCGCCGCCCCAGCGAAGGTAATCTCCGCGTGCGATCTGGTTGGATCGATCATCTCCACCGGCTTGCGGCTGACGCCATCGCCTTCGAGATCGACGAGGAAAAGCGATGGCTCGTTGCCGCTTTCCGTATTCGCCAGGACGACGGCAAAATCGGCGACATCACCGTCCGCCACCGGGACTTTCATCCCCTCGATCACACCGCCGCTTGCGTGGGTTTTTGTCGATGCCGCGTTAGCAAGGCCAATGCCTACCGCCACGGCCATGCAGCCAATCCGTTCGCCCATTGCAAGGGCCGGCAGATACGCCTGCTTCTGGTCTTCGCTGCCCGCTATCAACAATGCCTCCGCCGCCATATAGACGGAGGAGGAAAACGGTGTCGGCGCCAGGCTTCGTCCCAATTCCTCGGCGATAACGCATAAATCCTCGCCGCTCAGACCGGCACCACCGTATTCTTCGGGAATGGCGGTCCCGATCCAACCGAGCTCGGCCATGCCGCGCCAAAGTTCCTCGTCATAAGATATTGCGTCGTCTTCAAGAACCGCGCGCACGGCGGCCGGCGTTGATCTGTCGCCCAGGAATCTCTTCGCCTGATCGCGCAGCAAATACTGTTCTTCTGAAAAATCGAAATTCATGCCGCCTCCACCTTACCGAAACTTCAAAACTGATCTGAAATCGCCCTGACCATATTATTTTGCTGCTATCAGGCAATGCAATCCTGGAATGCGCCGCGGACATTGATATGGCGGAAAATATACTGCATCGTGGCATGGTATAAAGTAAGCGAGGACGTCATGACCGACAGCCAGCGTGCCAACGATCCCCTGCTGCAGCCCTATCAATTGAAGCATCTGACATTGCGCAATCGCCTGATGTCCACAGGGCATGAGCCGAATTTTTCCGAAAATGGTTTGCCCACGAAACGCTATCGCCTCTATCACGAGGAAAAGGCCAAGGGCGGCCTGGCCCTGACCATGACTGCCGGTTCGGCGGTCGTCAGCCCGGATTCGCCGGCTTCATTCGGCAACCTGCACGCCTACAGGGACGAAATCGTCCCGCATATGCGGGATCTGACGGATGCCTGCCACGAACATGGCTGCGCGGTGATGATCCAGATCACCCATCTGGGCCGGCGCACGGGTTGGAACCACCACGACTGGCTGCCGGTTGTCTCCCCTTCCATGGTGCGGGAGCCGGCACACCGATCCTTTCCAAAGGTCATGGAGGATTGGGATATCGCCCGCGTTCTCGACGACTATGCCGCCACCGCCCAGCGCATGCAGGCGGCAGGCCTGGATGGCATCGAGCTTGAAGCCTATGGCCATCTGATCGACGCCTTCTGGTCGCCGGCCACCAACCACCGCGATGACGAATACAATGGCAGCCTGGATAACCGCATGCGCTTTACCTTCGAAGTTTTGACCGCGATCCGAAAGGCGGTCGGCCCGGACTTCATTGTCGGTCTGCGCATGGTGGCGGATGAAGACTGGGCCGGGGGGCTGGAAGCGGCGGAGGGCCTGGAAATCGCCCAGCGTCTAAAAGGATCCGGACAGGTTGATTTTCTCAATATCATACGGGGCCATATTGATCATGATGCGGGCCTGACCAAGGTCATCCCGATCCAGGGTATGGCCACAGCGCCGCATCTGGAATTCTCCGGCGAAATCCGCCAGGCAACCAATTTCCCGATCTTTCATGCCGCCCGTATCGCCGACGTCGCCACGGCCCGCCATGCCATCGCGGAAGGCAAGCTGGACATGGTCGGCATGACCCGCCCGCACATGACCGATCCGCATATCGTGCGCAAGATCGAGGCAGGCCAGGAAGACCGCATCCGGCCTTGCGTCGGCGCCACCTATTGTCTCGACCGTATCTATGAAGGGCGCGATGCCCACTGCATCCATAATGCGGCCACCGGGCGCGAGGAATTCATGCCCCAGGAGATCGCGGCAACCACGGGCCGGCGTAAACGGGTGGTGATCGCCGGGGCCGGCCCCGCCGGCCTGGAAGCGGCCCGAGTCTGTGCCGAACGTGGCCATGACGTGGTGCTGTTCGAAGCAGCCAACAGGGCTGGCGGGCAGGTTCTTCTGGCCGCGCGTATGCAGCGGCGGGCCGAGCTGATCGGCATTGTCGACTGGCGGGTCGCCGAATGCGAACGCCTGGGCGTCGATATCCGCTATAACCGTTATGCCGAGGCGGCGGATATCAATGCTGAGAACCCCGACATCGTACTGGTCGCCACGGGCGGTCTGCCCAATACAGATATCATGGCCTCCGGGGCGGAGCATGTGGTCACCACCTGGGACATCCTGTCAGGCGATGTCGCGCCCGGCGAGAACGTCCTGCTGTTTGACGACAATGGTGCCTATCCCGGCATGCAGGCCGCCGAATTCATCGCCCGCGCCGGCGCCGAACTGGAACTGGTGACGCCCGAGCGTGTCCTGGCGCCCGAGATCGGCGGCATGAACCATGTGCCGTTTGCCCAGGCCTTTCAGGAATGCGGCACCCGCATAACCATCAACAGCCGGTTGCAGCGGGTGGAGCGCAATGGCAACAAGTTGACGGCTCATCTATCCAGCGAATTTGCCGAGAGCATGGCGGAGAGCCGGGACGTGGATCAAGTCGTGGTGGAACACGGTACCCTGCCCCTGGACCGGCTGTATTTCGATTTGAAGCCGGCCTCGGTCAATCTGGGCGCGGTGGATTACGATGCCCTGCTGGCCGGCCAGCCACAGGCCATCGCGGCCAACATGGCGGGCACATTCCAGCTGTTCCGCATCGGCGATGCCGTCGCCTCCCGCAACATTCATGCCGCGGTCTATGATGCCCTGAGGCTGTGCAAGGATTTTTAGAGTGTGTCAGCGCACCTTGCGGATGCGCCATTCGAAGGCATCGTCGCCATAGTCCATGCGATCACCGATTTGCAGGGCCAGAAAACGGTTATGCTCCGCCAGACAGCCCTGCCACAGGCCGTTCCAAGCCTCGAACACCGCCGGGTGGAGATTGTCGCGGCCACGCATCAGACGCCAGCCGCTGATACGGACTGTGGCGTCATCGCCGGTGCCGCCGACCTGGGCCTCGTTATCCTGGGCAGTGGCCATGGCGGCCATGAAGTTGGCGAAATCCAGGGCGCTTTCGCCCGTGGTATTCATTAAGCCGCGCACCTCGTCGTAATACTGCCGGCCAATGATGTTGCCCGCCAGATTGCCCAGGGCGCCGGCCTCGCCCGGTCCCAGGGTGGCGATCAATTCGGGCAGTCCGGTCTTGATATATTCCATGGCATAGTTGCGGTTCGCCTTGTGCAGGCGCTCCACGGGCCAGGCATCCGCATTCAACTGGGGCGCGGCATCAGGATCAAAGGGCGGCGCCATTTCGCCGGACGCGAATTGCAGGCGCTCCTCCGCCGCCAGATCGTGATCATATTCCTTGAAATATCCGGCCAGGCCGTATTCCGCCGTCATATCCTGAGAGGTGCAGACAAAACCCAGGCGGGGATTGCCAAGGGAGACACCGTTGTAGCCGTACCAGCCGCGCAGGAAACCATGGCTGACCTGTAATGGCGCGCCGCACAGCGCGGTGCCGTCGTACATCCAGCGGGGGTGGCGGAAATGCACCCAGGCCTTGTCGTCCGCCTCGTACATATATTCCACCTCCGCCCCGCCGACAGAGTTGGATAAGTAGTGGTATTGCGCCGCTGCCACCGCGTCGGGCAGCTTCTCCAAACCTAGCTTATTGAAGGAGGAGAGGAATTTTTCGTGATGTTGCCGACGGAAGGTACGAAATATCCATTCTCCGGCGGCGTCTCCGCCTTTTCGCGAGGCAATCATCAGCATCAAACCGGTAAAATAGGCGTGATACAAACTGGCCACACCCTTCCAGCAGGCCGTTGTCGAACCAGGGGCGCCACTTTGGGCTAGAATTGTGCTAAATGGATTGACTGACATATATCCCTCGTGACATTCGGGCCCAGAAAAAGTCGCCGCCCATGAGTAATAGTAACTGATATCGCATAATGTCTCCCCCTCCGGCAACGCATGACATGAGCACGGGCAAGCGCCTGGCGAT
>CAYWYB010000131.1:0-13331 GCA_964462145.1 uncultured Rhodospirillaceae bacterium | reverse complement strand
GACGGGCTCGAGAGGATCGACAAGGTGGTCGATATCGACCAGTCCCCCATCGGCCGCACGCCCCGTTCCAACCCGGCCACCTATACCGGCGCCTTCACCCCGATCCGCGAATGGTTCGCCGCCCTGCCCGAGGCCATGGCCCGGGGTTACAAGCCGGGACGGTTTTCCTTCAACGTCAAGGGCGGGCGCTGCGAGGCCTGCCAGGGCGATGGCCTGGTGAAGATCGAAATGCACTTTCTGCCCGACGTCTATGTGCAATGCGATGTCTGTCAGGGCCGCCGCTATAACCGTGAGACGCTGGAGATCCAGTTCCGCGGCAAATCCATCGCCGATGTGCTGGACATGACCGTGGACGAGGGCGCCGAATTCTTCAAGGCAGTGCCCCTGGTGCGGGACAAGATGACCACCCTGCAACGGGTCGGCCTGGGCTATATCCACGTAGGCCAGCAGGCCACCACCTTGTCGGGTGGCGAGGCACAGCGGGTCAAACTGGCCAAGGAACTGGCCCGGCGGGCCACGGGGCGGACGCTGTACATCCTGGACGAGCCGACCACGGGCCTGCATTTCGACGATGTCCGCAAGCTGCTGGAGGTGCTGCATACACTGGTTGAATCCGGCAACACCATGGTGGTGATCGAACATAATCTGGAAGTCATCAAGACCGCCGACTGGGTCATCGATCTGGGCCCCGAGGGCGGCTCGGGCGGCGGTCGTATCGTGGCCGAAGGCACGCCGGAAGATGTCGCCAAGGTCGCTGAAAGTTACACCGGACAATATCTGGCTGAATTGTTGGGCCGCAAACAGGCGCTTCCCGCACCCAAAAAGACCGAAGCCCAAAAGACGGAGGCCAAACCGAAAGCAAAGGCGAAGAGCAAGCCAAAAGCCAACCGGAAATCAGCGGCATGAGCGGCGCGGGCGCGCCATTACGGCCCAAACTAAGATTGGGCATTGATGTCGGCGGCACCAACACCGATGCGGTGTTGATGGATGGCGACAAGGTCCTGGCCTGGCACAAGGTGGCAACGGGGGTACGCATCACCGATGCCATCGTCATCGCTGCCGGCGCCGTGTTGGAACAGGGCAACGCCGCACCCGACCAGGTTTTCGCCGTCATGCTGGGCACCACCCAATTTACCAATGCCGTGATAGAGCGGCGCCGTCTGAACAAGGTGGCGGTATTGCGCCTGGCCGCCCCCGCCACTACCGCCGTACCGCCCATGTCCGACTGGCCCGAGGATCTGAGGGCGGTCGTGGACGGCGGCCATTACCTGCTGCACGGCGGCCTGGAATTCGACGGCCGGGAAATTTCGTCCCTGGACGAGGCCGAAATTCTGGCGGCGGCCAGGGAAATCCGTGAACTGGGCATCAACGCGGTCGCAATAACGTCGGTGTTTTCGCCTTTGGATGCGGATATGGAGCATCGGGCCGAGGCGATTGTCCGCCAGGAGCTGCCTGATGCCGCCATTACCCAATCCCACCGCATCGGCCGCATTGGCCTGTTGGAGCGGGAAAACGCGGCGATCCTGAATGCCGCGCTGTCCGATCTGGCGGCGCGCGTGCTGGACGCTTTCAGTAAGGCCATCAGCGACCTGGGTCTAACCGCACCGCTGTATATCTCCCAGAACGACGGCACCTTGATGACGGCGGAACATGCGGCGCGCTATCCGGTTTTGACCTTCGCCTCCGGCCCGACCAATTCCATGCGCGGCGCGGCGGTACTATCGGGCCTGAATGACGCCCTGGTGGCGGACATCGGCGGCACCACGACGGATATTGGCCTGCTGCTGGATGGCTTTCCGAGAGAGGCGGCCATGACCGTGGAAGTCGGCGGCGTACGCACCAACTTCCGCATGCCCGATCTGCTGGCCCTGGGCCTGGGCGGCGGCAGTCTGGTGCGCGACGGCGGCAAACGTATCGGGCCCGACTCCGTAGGCTTCGAGCTTGAACAGCGGGCCCTGGTGTTCGGCGGTGACAGCCTGACCATGAGCGATATCGCCGTGGCCGCCGGGCAGATGCAGCTTGGTGATCGCGCCGGCATATCTGATTTGGGGGCCGTGGAAACGGCCATCGCCCGCGCCGCGGAGATGATTGCGGAAGGCCTGGACCGGGTGCGCCCCAGCGCCGCCAGCCTGCCGGTCATCCTGGTCGGCGGCGGCGCGCCCATATTGGCGGGGGAGCATATCGGCGGCGGCGAGATCCTGCGCCCCGGCCATGGCCAGGTGGCCAACGCCATCGGCGCCTCCATCGCCATGGTTGGCGGCGAGTGCGACCGCATCTTCTCCCTCGACGGCATCAGCCGCGAGGACGCGGTGGCGGCGGCCAAGGACGAGGCCAAGGCCCAGGCCGTGGAAGCCGGGGCCGAGGCAGACAGCATCCGGATTGTCGAAATGGACGAAATCCCACTTAGCTATCTGCCTGGCAACGCCACCCGGCTGCGGGTCAAGGTTGTCGGCGACCTGCAAGGTGCGAGCATGAATTCGGGCATGGGCGCGGGCATGGAGATTGGGGCATGATCACGATTGGCCTTGAAGATCTCGACGACATCGCCCTGGGCGCGACATTCCTGGGCACGGGCGGCGGCGGCGATCCCTATATCGCCAGCCTGATGACCCGGCGCGCGATCGAGGAAAACGGCCCCGTCACCATGTTGTCCCTGGACGAGGTGGATGATGACGCCCTGGTCTTCGCCTGCGGCAACATGGGCGCGCCCACGGTGGCGATCGAAAAAATCATGGGCGCCGATCAGCCCCCCGCCGCCGTCCTGGCCCTGGAGGCGCATCTGGGCCGTAAGGCGGATGTTCTGATGGCGTTCGAGGCCGGCGGTTCGAATTCCATGATGCCGATCTATAACGCCGCCATGCTGGGCAAGCCCATGGTGGATGCGGACGGCATGGGCCGGGCCTTTCCGGAAATGCAGATGGTTACTTTCTCGGTCTATGGCGCCTCGGGCTCGCCCTTCGCACTGGCCTCTGAACATGGCGATACGACCATTCTCGATATCAGCAACGACAAGCGGGCCGAATACCTCGGGCGCGGCATTGTTATTCGCATGGGTGCGCGTTCGGCCAAGGCCTCCTTTCCTATGGACGGCAAGACCGCCCGGCGTGTCGCCATCCCCGGCACAACGTCGCTGTGCCAGGCCATCGGCGCCAATCTGCGGCAGTCGCGGGCCGAAAACCGGGAACCTTTTGGGGCCTTGATCGAGATGCTGGCCGGCACCCACTACGGCCACGCCAAGCGATTGTTCAAAGGCAAGGTCACGGATTTGATCCGGGAAACCCGCGATGGCTGGGCCATCGGCAAGGTCGTCATCACCGATCAGCATGGCGCCTCATTGGAAGTTGAATTCCAGAATGAATTCCTGGTCGCCCGCCAGGATGGCAAGCTGCGCGCCATTGTCCCCGACCTGATCTGTATCCTGGATAGCGAGATGGCCCAACCCATCACCACCGAGCGCCTGCGCTATGGCCAGCGGGTCACGGTGATGGCTGTTTCCGCCCCGGCCATTATGCGCACGGACGCCGCCCTGGCGGTTTTCGGCCCGGTGGGATTCGGTCTGACAGAGCCATTCGTGCCGGTCGAGGATCTGCCATAGCCCCTAGGATCAGCCCATGGACAAACAGCTGCTCAATTCCGCCAAGGCGATCATCGCCCTGATCGTACTGTTGGCGTTGCTGGTCATCGTCATGGGGCGGGAGAAATTCCTGCAGTCGGTTTTCGGTACCTACGAGGTTAAAACGGTCGCGTTTGCCAGCCTGGAATTGACGCCGAAATCGAACCAGTTTCTGGTCTGCCCGCCCGGTTTTTGCGCCGCCAAGCCGCATATGTTGAGCCCGACCTTCGCCGGCTCTGCTGACGCTCTGAAGCGGCGCTGGATGCAGATGCTGGCCGCCCAGCCGCGCATCGAAAACGGCGCGGCGGACGAAACGGCCATGCAATACGACTATATTCAACGCTCAGGGCTAATGAGTTTTCCCGACAGCATCACCGTGCGCTTTATTCCCCTAACGCCCGACAGTTCAACCCTGGCAATTTACAGCCGCTCCCACTACGGCCGCAGCGACTTCGGCGTCAACGAAACCCGTGTCCGCACCTGGTTGGGGGCGTTGAAACAGCCCTAATACAGGACACTAGTCACCAAGGCCTAGCCAGGCCCTGGCTTCATCCAAGGTATCGAAATGTCCCTGTTCCCATTTGCCGCCTTTTAGGTCGAAGTGGGCGCGGTACATATTGGCAAGACCCAGCAGCATTTTCTGCGGGCCTACAATGGCGACACGCATTTTGCTGTTCCGCATCGATGAATCGCGGTCGGTAGCGGCAGCCAACCGTATCGCCTCGGACGAGAAAGCCAACTTGTCCGCATCCGTGAAATCGGCAATCTGATATTCGAGGCTCTCAAAACCGGGATCACCGACAATAGCCAGGTTCACCTGCCGAAGATCATCGTCGGACGCCACGCCCATAAATCGGCAATACACACCACGCGGTTCCCTCACAACTTCGTATGCCATAGCGAGGCATTGCCCAATTTTCTTCTAGTTCCAAAACGCTACCTACTTTAACGGGCACTGAATAAAAGTGTAATCATTTTCTTTTCGAATAGTAAAATTCCGCCCCTATTCTCCAATTTGCTTAAGGCGCCTGATGTCCTCGGCGGCCTCGGCGAGCAGCCAGTCGCGGAACGTGGTGATTTTGGGCAGATTGGCCGTGGCCTTGGGGCAGACGATCCAATAGGCATAGGCGACCGGCAACGCCAGGTCGAAGGGGCGGACCAGGCGCCCCATGATCAGATCATGGGCGGCAAGTCCGGTTCGAGCCAGGGCGACGCCCTGGCCATCGACCGCCGCATCAATGCCGATGCTCGCCTGGTTGAAAACAGGGCCGCGTGACAAATCTACGTTCGTGACGCCAGCGGCATCCAGCCATTTCGACCAATCCTGGCGATGATCCATGTGCAGCAGGGTATGATGCGCCAAATCTGCCGGTTGCCGCAGTGGGTGCGGGCCGCGCAGCAAGGCGGGGCTGCAAACCGGCAACAACTCCTCGGTATAAAGCCGGGTAATATCCAGGCCCAAATCGCTGCCGTCACCGTGGCGAACCGCCATATCGATGTCCTCGCGGGCGAAATCCACATGATGCAATGCGGCGCTGACCCGCAAATCAATGCTTGGATGGGCCTCAGCAAAACGGCCCAGCCGATGGACAAGCCATTTCGAGGCAAAGTTGGGCGAGGTGCTGACGGTCAGAACGCCGCTGTTTTGCCTTTGCAACAACCTGTCGGTGCCTACCGCGATGCGGTCCAGGGCATCGCGCACGACCTCTAAATAGCCGCGCCCGGCCTCGGTGATCACCAGCCGCTTTGGCTCCCGGTTAAAGAATTTCAGCCCAAGTTCAGCCTCCAGCGCCTTGACCTGATGGCTGACCGCGCCCTGCGTGACGCAAAGCTCCTCCGCCGCCTTGGTGAAGCTTTCATGCCGGGCCGCTGCTTCAAACGCCTTCAAACCATTCAGGTTTGGCAATTGCCGGACCATGGAATTCTCCTAGCCCCAAATATTCTCAGGCAAGGTAGAGAAAGCATGCTTTGCGGGCAAGGCATTATCCACGCATCTATGCAGAACTAGCAACTGCATCCACCGACGACATAAATGGAGACGTAGAAATGTTAATGCAACCTCTGGCCGCACCACGGCACCAAACGCGTTCCGCGAAGCCCGCCGGTTGGCTCTGGATAATCGCCACCTGGATCGAACGCAGCCGGCAGCGCCATGCCCTTCGGCAGTTGGATAACCGGCTGCTTGATGATGTGGGCATTTCGGAAGCCGATAGGCGCCAGGAAATCGCCAAGCCCTTCTGGCGCTGGGTTACTGGTGCTGAATTATTGCTCCGAGCTAGAAAACACCCGCTTCAGGATGATCGGACTAAGCACGGTGGTGACGACCGCCATGACGACCACGGCGGAGAACAGGTTTTCCACCACCGGGTCCACCGGGCCAGTGGTCGCGAACAACCCGGCCTTGAGCGCGATGCCCGCGATGACCAGTTCGACAGCGCCCCGTGGGCTCATGCCAACGCCGATGGCGACCGCCTCCCGTTTGCCAAACCCAATGCTCCGTGCCGCGCCGCCGGCACCGGCAATCTTGCCGATGAACGCGGCGATCACCAGCAGCACGGCGAACAAAGGCGCCCCCGTCAGTGCGCCGATGTCCAGATTAAGGCCGATGGAGGCAAAAAAGATCGGCGCCAGAAAGCCGAAGGTCATGGCGGAAATCGTATTCTTGACCCGTTCGTAGCTGGCTTCGTTGATGGTTTTGCGGCCGAAAAACAGCCCCGCCACGAAGGCGCCGACGATGAAATGCAGGGCCAGCATATGGGCCAGAACCGCGAAGGCGAAAGCAGCCACCAAAATAGCGCTGATTTCCAATTCCTTGGCGCGCAGGTGATGCATCAGGCGCCCGCCCCAGGGGAACAGATAAAATCCGACAACGCCCGTAACGGCAAAAAACAGCGCGATCTTGCCCAACAGCAATGCCAGGTCCGCCAGACCGGGTGGCTCGCCCATGGCAAGCAGGCCGGTCATCCAGGCCAGCAACATCAGCGAGAAAATATCATCGAACACCGCTGCGGAAACAATGGTCTGGCCAATCCGCGTGTCTAATTGGCCAAGATCCATGAGAATACGCACAGTCGCCGGCACCGCCGTGATGGCCAGCGCGGTTCCGATAAACAGGCACTGCGCCGCCAACAGATCTGTCGCGGGCAGGAACATCCAGCCCAGCCCCAGGCCCAGCGCCAACGGCAAAATCATGCCGCCGACCGCCACCGCCATGGCAGCACCGGAATACTGCATGATCTTGCCCGGTCGCATCTCGACACCGGCGAACAGCATCAGGAAAAACATACCCAGATCGGTGATTGATACGAAAACTTCGTTGTGGCTCAAATCCACCAAGGTGGGAAAGGTAACCGGGTATTCCGCAATGATCGCGCCCAGCGTGATACCCGCGACAAGCTCACCGACCAGGGCCGGCTGGCCCAGGCGTTCGGCGGCTTCACCAAAGGTCCGCGTCGCCACCAACAATACGAGCAGGATAAAAAACAGATCCATACGAGGTCCGGCCTCTTTAAGCGAAAGCAGACCCTAATATTGTCAGGCTAGGGGCCTTGTTGCCAGCTACAGTTGGACCACCTTGGCGCCAGTATCCGCGGCTTCCATTGCATCCGCGATCTCAAAACCTCTTTGCAGGGCATCAAGGTTGAGGTCTAGATAAGCTTTCGGGGTGCCGGCGCGCACGGCTTCGGCGACGGTATCCCGGTCACAGATACCGGACAGAGCAACCAGACTGCCCAGAGCAACCACGTTGGCCGCCCGGTGACTGCCCAGCGCGATGGCCTCGTCGGTGAAGGGGGCCGAATGCAGGGTGAAATCACCAGCGGGCGGGTTGGGCACCAGACGGCTATCGATCAGGACCAGGGCACCGGGCTTGATCATGGCGGCGGAGGGCGCGACGCCGATCTGATCGAGCAGCACCAGATAATCGATGGACGAAACCAGGGGATAGTCGACATCGCCCTCGCTGACCACCAGGTCCGCATTGCAGAAACCACCCCGCGATGTGGGCTCGTAACTTTGTGATTGCGCCGCATGCTTGCCGTCATCGACAAATGCCTGGAACAATAGCCGGCCGCTCAGGATCAGGCCCTGGCCGCCGCTGCCGCCGAAACGAATTTCCATGTTGCTCATGATGTTTCACCACCCGCGTTTTCACCACGTAGAGCGGCGGCCTGACGGCGGTAAGTCGCGCCATACTCGGGGCGGTCGTTTTGCGCCAAGATGCCCGTAACAAGGCGGTTCGGACGGAACGGTTGATCCGTGATCGTGGTATAGGCCTCAGGGCGCATATCACTTTTCTGCGCCATGATCATCTCAGCGGATTCGCCCAGGTCGTTCTTGCGGCCATAGATCTCGGTGCAATCGGACATTACTTCAAGAAATGAAAAGCCATCAAACTCCAGGCCCGCCTTGATCAAAGTCCGCAAGGCCGGCGTCTGCATGGTGACCTCGCGCCCGACCAAGCCGGCGCCCGCCGCTTCCGCCAGCTTGCAGGCATCAAAGGCCGGCTCGCTGTTGCCCGACGGTGTCGTCGTTGTCAGCCGGGTCTCGGCGGTGGTGGGCGAGACCTGGCCGCCGGTCATGCCGTAAACCTCGTTGTTGAGCATCAAGCAGGTGATGTCCAGATTACGCCGGCAGGCGTGGATCAGATGATTGCCGCCGATCGCCAGGCAGTCGCCGTCGCCGGTGATCACGATAACCTTCAAGTCCGGAAGGGCCAGTTTCAGGCCGGTGGCGAATGCCAATGGCCGGCCATGGGTAACGTGATAGGTGTTGGCATCGATATAAGCCCCGACCCGGCCCGAACAGCCAATGCCGGAGACAATCGCCAGATTGTCCTTCTCGATACCCAGCTCATGCACGGCCCAGAGAAGCGCGCGCAACGCAATGCCATGGCCACAGCCAGGGCACATGAAATGGGGCATCAGATCCAGGCGCAGATAGTCGCGGATTTCGAAATCACCGCCGGCCTTTGTCTTCATTTCGTTCATTTGCCGGCCAGCTCCTTAATCCGGTTAGTAATCTGCGCCGGATCAATGGCTTGGCCGTCAATCCGGTTCAAGCCCTCGACCTTCACGTCACCGTCACAGAGACGCTCGATCTCCAGGCACAACTGGCCGGCATTCATTTCCGGCACCAGGATCACCTTGGCCTTGGCGGCGGCGGTCTTCAGAGCTTCCTCGGGGAAGGGCCAAACAGTAATGGGCCGGAACAGGCCCGCGGCAATACCCTTGGCGCGGGCTTCGCGCACCGCCGCCCGGGCGGCGCGGGCCGAAATACCATAAGCCACCACCAGGACCTCGGCATCATCGGTGTCGTGGCATTCATAAGCCTCGATATCGTCGCGGTGGTTTTCGATCTTGTCCAACAGTCGTTGCGTGGCCTGGGTGACAATCGTCGGATCCTGGCTTGGGAAGCCGTCCTCGCCGTGGGTCAGGCCGGTGGTATGGGTGCGGTAGCCGTCGCCGGGCCGGGGCATGGGCGGTACGCCGTCCGTGGTGCTGGCATAGGGCGCAAAATCAGCGCTGGAGCCCGTGGCCCATTGCCGCTCCACCAGATGCAGGCTGGCGCTATCAGCCAGTTGGATCGGCTCCAGCAAATGCGAGATGACCTGATCGAACAGCAATACCACCGGTGTGCGGTAGCGTTCGGACAGGTTGAAGGCGCGGATGGTCTGGTCATAGACCTCCTTGACCGAAGCCGGTGTCAGCGCAATCACGGGCCGGTCGCCATGGCTGCCCCAACGGGCCTGCATGATATCGCCCTGGGCTGGGCGGGTCGGCGTGCCCGTGGAAGGTCCGCCGCGCATCACATTGGCGATGACACAGGGGATTTCCGCCGCCGCCGCTAGGCCGATGTTCTCCTGCTTCAGGGAAAAACCCGGCCCGGAAGTGGCGGTCATGGATTTGATGCCGCCGGACGAGGCGCCCAGAATGGCGGCGATTGAGGCGATTTCATCCTCCATCTGCACGAATGTGCCGCCGACCAGGGGCAGCTCCCGCGACATGCGTTCGGCGATTTCTGATGATGGCGTAATGGGATAGCCGGCAAAAAACCGGCAGCCCGCCGCGATCGCGCCCATGGCGCAGGCGTGGTTGCCATGTAGGTTCTGTAGAGTGGCGGTCATTTACGCGGTCGCTTCCGTATGTTCAGCCGTTTCGTGATGTACCGCGATGGCGAAATCCGGACATAGCCATTCGCAAATACGGCAGCCGGTACAAGCGGCGGGATCCTGCAGGCGGACAATCTGCTGTTCATCCAGGTCCAGACAGCGTTCCGGACACAGCTTGACGCAGATGTCGCAGCTCTTGCACCATTCCCGCGTAATCTCCAGCCGCACATTGATATCGGGCCGTGCAGGCGGTTGTTTCAATACCGGCGCGGCAACCGCTTGCTTGGGGTCTTCGCGGGTCTTCTCAATCCACTCGCGGCCCAAAAGGAAGGCCTGACGGTTGATCTCTTCGGTACCCTTGGGCACGAACTGGCTCAGCACCGACAGCCATTCGTCCAGGGGAAAGTCCATCGCCGCCGACAAGGTACCCAGCAGAATGGTATTGGCCGCCCGCGCGTTGCCCAGTTCCTCCGCCATGCGCCCGGCATCCAGGGCGAAACCGTCGGATACCATGTCGATGATCTCGGCCGGGGTTTCTGTGGCATAGGCGGGATTGGCGTTAAATTCCCGGTTGCGGCAGGCAAATGGCGGGATCACCTGTTGCGTATCGGCGATGAAGACGCCGGTATCGGGGCGCAGGAACGGCAGCCAGCGCACGCCTTCGGCCCATTCCATGGCGATCAGCACATCCGCCTCGCCCATGGGGATGGTCGGCGACCAGACTTCCTCGCCATAGCGCACATGGCTGAAGACCACGCCGCCGCGCTTGGCCATGCCATGGACCTCGGACTGTTTGACCTGCAGGCCCTGGGTCTGGCACAGCAATGCCAGGACCTTGGAAATCATCACCACGCCCTGGCCGCCGACGCCGACGATCAGGACGTTGCGTGTACCTCCCTCCGCAACGGCGGCGGTGGATGGTTCGGTGTTCGCGGTTTCAATACTCATTGCGGCACCGGTTGAATGCAGCCCGAAGCGCAGACCTGGGCGCACAGGGTGCAGCCAATGCAGGCGACTTCATCGATCTTGACCCTGTGATGGCCGTCGTGCATTTCGTCCGACCAGGTGATCGCCGGACAGCCCAGGTTCATGCAGGCCTGGCAGGCGACGCAGTCCTTTGCCTCCACCCGCAGGGCCGGTCCCTTGATCTTGACCGGGTCCAGCACGCAGGGCCGATCGGAGATCACCACGGCAACACCTCGATAGGCGGCCGCCTCGCGCATGGTCTGATACAGGGTGCCAAGGTCATAACTATCCACCTTGCGCACCCAGGTGACGCCGACGGCGCGACAGATTTCCTCGAAATTCACCTGATGGGCATCCTCGCCACGCAGGTTCTTGCCGGTACCGGGATGGTCCTGGCCGCCGGTCATGGCGGTAATCTTGTTATCCAGGATCAGCACCGTGATATCGACATCGGAATAGACCGCGTCAATCAGCGGCGGAATGCCGGAATGCAGGAACGTTGAATCGCCGATGGTAGCGACGATGGGCTTCGTCTCCGTCCCTGCCTTGGCCATGCCCACCGCGTTGCCGATGGAGGCGCCCATGCAGACGTTGGTATCGATGGCGCGCAGGGGCTCCACCGCGGCCAGGGTATAGCAGCCGATATCGCCGGTAACCCGCGCATCGATGGCGCGCAGGGACATGTAGCCGCCGGTGTGGGGGCAGCCGGCGCATAGCACGGGCGGCCGCACGATCGGCGTGACGTTCCAGTCATGGTTCTCCGCCGCCGCCTCGACCAGGCCCGCCTTGGCCAGTCCGGCGCGGACCACTTCGGGCGAAAACTCGCCGCAACGGGAAAAGAATTCCTTGCCTTCCACCTTGATGCCCATGGCCAGGATTTCAGTCTCCAGAAACGGCTCCAATTCCTCGACCACCAGCACCCGGTCGACGCTGTCGCAAAATTCCCGCACGTTCTTCTTGGCCAGGGGATATGAAGAGGCCAGCTTCAGGATCGAGGCATTGGGCACCACTTCCTTCACGTAAGGATAGGAGGTGCCGTTGGTGATGATGCCGTACGAGGTCTCGCCCTTTTCCCAGCGGGTCAGGGGTGAATTCTCGAAATATTCCTGCAGGCGCGCCTCGCGCTCGATGACGAAGGGATGGCGGACGCGGGCAACGGCGGGCAGCACCACGTTCTTGCCGGGATCATCGACGAAAGGCTTGTCTTCCGGTGTTTCCCTGGGGCCGGTGAAAACCGGGCTTCTGGTGTGCGACAGCCGGGTGGTGGCGCGCAGGATGACGGGGGTGTCGAACTCCTCGGAAATATCATAGGCCAGTCGGGTAAAATCCAGCGCTTCCTGGGCATCGGAGGGTTCCAGCACTGGGATATTGGCCAGACGGCAAAACAACCGCGTGTCCTGTTCATTTTGCGAGCTATGAATGCCGGGATCGTCACAGACGGCAAGGACCAGACCGCCGTTAACGCCCACGTAGGTTTGCGACATCACGGGATCGGCGGCGACATTCAAGCCCACATGTTTCATGACGGCCAGGGCGCGGACACCCTGGAAGCAAGCGCCGATGGCCACGTCCACGGCGACCTTTTCGTTGGTCGACCATTCCGCATCAACATCCGCGGCGTCATATTCCGACAGGCTTTCCAGGATCTCCGTGCTGGGGGTGCCAGGATAGGCCGAGGCAACCTTCACCCCAGCCTCCCACGCGCCCCGCGCGATCGCCTCGTTGCCCGTCATTGGATGCGGCTGGTTCTCCGTCCGATCGCTGAGCTGTACCGCTTCCGGTTTATTCATATTGCCGTCCCCGTGTTTTTTGGTCTCATGCTTTCCGGGTCCCATGCTTTCCTGGTCCCATTTAAGCTGAACGGCCCGCCACCCGATTGGGCGATGGGCCAAGCGGCGGCGATTATGCTGCAATGCGGTGTAAACAGCGTTGATTTGGGTCAAGCCAGCAGGTGACCATTTTTCGGCAAGAGACAGGCGCGCCGGGCAGAGCTGGATTGGAGAGTGGCGGCGGATCGCAGCCACAGGATGTGCCAGGCAAAGATCCCATTTAGATCGATCACGCCAAGTCACGTTAGTAAGTTTGAAACATTTTTCTGGACATACTTTCAAAGGTTTAGAATAGAGACGCGTTTAGTAAAAATTCGGAATCCAGGGATGCGAAATGGGGATAGCAGCGGAAGTGCCGATACGCGCGCCGTATCCAATATCCTAAATAGTATTGCCCAAGGCGTGGCACTGTTCGATCCTGGGCATACCCTTGTGTATTGGAATAAGCAGTGCCAGACGGCATTACAGCTACCTGATGAACTAGTAAGAACCGGCACGACGCTCCGTGAATTTGGGCTCTATCTGGCCGAGCGCGGAGACTATGGCGACGGGGATCCCGAGGCACTTGTTGAACGGCGAATGAAAGCGCTTCAAAGCGGCGAAGCATTGCGTGGCGAGATCACTGTTCAGGGCGATAGGACTTACGAAAGTCTATTCCAGCACCTCGAAGATGGCGGCTTGGTGATCACCTACACGGACGTAACAGAGCATTAGCAAGCATCCGCCGCATTGCGGGATAGCGAGGCGCGGTTCAAGGACTTGTCCGTCATCAAAACATTTGGGACATTTGATCCTGTTTCCAATGGGAGGATCT
>CAYWYB010000130.1:0-13357 GCA_964462145.1 uncultured Rhodospirillaceae bacterium | reverse complement strand
ATCCTCCCATTGGAAACAGGATCAAATGTCCCAAATGTTTTGATGACGGACAGCCATAGTCACTGTTTGGTGCCGAGATATAAAAAACTGTTCGCCCAACTCGGACGATCAACTCGTCCATTGGCGATGCCTCACCAGTTTGCATGCTGAAAACGACATTGGATGGCGAAGGAACAATCCCGGCTGCTTGTCCACGGGAACTGTGAAAATTCCTAACGCGTTTTGGGGTCACAACTCGAGATGAGAGGCAAAGAAGTTCATCCTCGCTCTCCGTATCCAGTTGCATGGTGAATACCACCAAGCCCGGTCCTTTATGCGATACGGCAGTCGTCGGAACACACCCCTTAAGCAAAGCCTCCAGCTTGCAAGTTTGTCGGCCAATCCGGTCCTCAATTTTTGTGCATTCTCTAGTAGGGCCCTCATCAGCCTGCACAGCGACGAATGGAAAGGCCGCCCCGGTGCAGATGATGGCAACTTTCAAAATAGGCCTCAAATTCCGCATGGTCAGACTTCCCAAATTGCTAGCAATGTGTAGCGTATCCTATTCGTACAAAAACGACCAAGCTGGCTAGAAGAGGTATTCACTGAGGCCTGCTAGCCAGCCTCGTCCTGGGATACGCTGACCGTACCAGTCAGGATTCCTCCAGAGGCAACTTCCAGCTGGGCATAGTTGATGTCACCTGTAACCCTGCCGGTTTGATGGATCTGCAGCATTGAACTGGCAATGAGGGAGCCATCATATTCCCCATCGATCTCAGCCTTCGCAACTTCGGCACTGCCTGAGAAAACTCCGCCCCCTTTCACCAGGAGATGGGTCGCTGTAATGGTTGCCTTCACAGTGCCTTCAATGATCACCTCATCACAGTTCCCAAGTGATCCTTCAAACTCAACGCCAGGACCGATCAAGACGGAGCGCTTCTCCACGCTGGATGCCGTTGGCTGTGGTGAAGAGGGGCCCGCATTCATCATGTCGTTCAGCCGGGAGACATGAAAGTCAGGTTTGTTTTCCAACACTGTCGTGGGTCCTTCTGTGGCAACCATCTTCAGAGCGTCTATTTGCTCCTGCAATTCAGACCCTGTGTCTTGCTTCTTCGCGATGAGTTTATTGATCATAGAATGTTCTCCGTGAGGGGCGGTCGTGTCGAGCAACGGTGACGACCCGGTTTTCTATGGTGATGGCGTAAAGGCCCGCGTAACGCTCAAGGACGTGCCCGCTTTCAGGGCCTAGATGGGATCTGATACGTTTGAAAGTCTTCTTGGTCAGGGAGTAGCGCTCGGTGCCGCACCTGTGCTCAAGTTCACCGAAACGTATAATCAGTTCGATGATGCCAAGCGGTATGCCGCCTCGCTGCAATTGCTTTTCGACGCAACGATCGAGATTCAATTCCATGACATCTTCCAAACCATTCACGAGTTCGCTGGGGTGCTGCTGAGCAGTCGACCGGCCTATTCATGATTGCAAGGTGCCAGGGGATTATGTCTTCTTGATGGGAAGAGTTAGGCGATTTCGTGACTTTGGTGAGATCGACGCTCAATATATGCTGAACCGTGATCGGCCCCGCAGATAACGCAGATATCAGAGGCCACGGACATGCGTTCCGCCTTTTCGGAAATATCTCGCCAAACCTCACTTTGGTTAGACCGGCTGTGCCCAGACCGCATGGACATTGAAACCTGTGCAACTTTGGCAGCCCGGCCACGGGCATACATCGAGCGGCCGGAAGATTGGAATTCAGGCGTCCGCCGCGACCACCGACCAGCCTCCACGCAGGACACTGGAATTGTGATCGTCTTGTTGGCCGGCGCCAGAATGCTGAGGTTCAACACCCGGTTCTGCTTGGCACCGATCAGTTCCTCGCCGTCCAGAAGCAAAACGGGGATGTCACCGTCGTTACGAAATAGCAGATCCGGCACGCTCCCGGATTCGGACACCTCCGTCACTGAAGCGGTTTTAGCGGCAAGCGCCTCGTCCAATGTGATGTATTCCAACTTCTGCTCAGAGGTGCCGAGCAGCGGATACATGGTCAGGTTTTCAAAGGTGGTGGAGCTTCCGATTTCGATCGTCTTCAGTAATTCTTGGATGATGCTCATTGCAGTGTCTCCTTGACTGGCTGGAGAATATTTAGTCTGCAACTGTGACAAATTCGGTCATGCTGGATGATCACTCGTCAAATGCCATTGCCCCAAGAAGTCATTACGAATGCCCGGCATAAAAATAGTTCTCTTTTTGTTCTATTGCGGTTATCCTCCCAGTTGTCGAACAGAGCACGGTCGGTAGCGATGAAAACCCTGATCATCACGGAGAAATACAGTCAGGCAAAAGACCTGAGGGCAGCCATTGGCAGCAAATTTGGGCAAATCCTACCCGCCGAGGGACACCTCCTGCGTCTGGCCGAACCTGACGAGGTCAATGCCGATTGGAAGCGCTGGTCATGCACCCTTCTGAAACCCGATGGTCTCTATCCGACGAAGCCTGCCACCGGTGGCAACAAGGCTGCGAAGCTAAAGGCAATCAAGACGGCACTCAAAACCTGCGATCAGGTAATCCTGGCGACGGATTGTGACCGTGAGGGGCAGCTCATCGGCCAGGAAATCCTCGACCATTTCCGCTATCGCGGTTCGGTACAACGGGCATTGTTCACGGCCCAGGACCCAAAAACTCTTCAACAAGCATTCGCAAAGCTAAAGCCGAACGCCGAGCTGCGCCCCCTTTATGATGCCGCAGTTGCCCGCCAGCAAGCCGACCAAATCTTCAATCTGTCCCTGACCCGCACCGCAACAAAGACGCTCATAACTCCAGGTGTGCGTGGTGTACTCGGGATCGGTCGCGTCAAAACACCAACTCTCGGGATCGTTTGTCAGCGCGAACTGGAAATCCGTAATTTTCGCCCAGAAGATTATTTTGAGATCGTGGCAACGGCAGCAGTGGAATCGGGCACTTTCTCCATGCGCCATGCCCCGGCAGCCAAGCATCGGATCACCAGCAGAGATCGAGCCGAGGCAATCGCCCGTGCGGCGGTCGACCACAGCGGTCCCCTCTCCGTATCCGTAAAACATCGGCGACAGGGTCCGCCTCGTTTATTCGATTTACCAGCCTTGCAGAAAACCTGTGGTCAGCGCTGGGGATGGAATGCCGACAAGACATTGTCGGTGGCGCAGGAGCTATACGATGGCGACGGCAAGAAATTGATTACCTATCCACGTGCAGAAGCCCGATACCTGTCAGAAAACCAGATCGGGGATGTCCCGGCGATTATCGGCCCCCTCCTCGGGCTGCGGGGCTTTTCTCATCTAGAAATTGACAAGCCGGTGATCCGGCGCGGCAAATCCGGCCACTTCAGCGACAAGGCATTGGAAGGCGTGGCCCATCACGCCGTGGTCCCCAATGTGAACGTCCTAGATGATCTAGAGCCGAGACTTGAACGGCTGAGCGACGATGAGAAACGGCTATTCGCGCTGATCTGTCGCTCCTATTTGGCAGCAGTAATGCCCGACTACGAATATCGCCAGACGGTAGCCACATTGACCGTTCCCGTACCAGACGGTCCGGTGGCTGAATTCCGAGCCACGGGGCGCATTCCGCTACGACCTGGATGGAAGGCCGTCTATGGCAAAGGCCTGCCTGAGAAAGATAGGGAGGGAAATGCCGAGCAGACGCTGCCGGATTTGACCGACGGCGAAACGGCGACCCTGACCGATCCCAAAGTCGAGACTAAGAAGACACAACCACCGCCTCGCTACAGCGAGGGTACATTGGTGGAGGCCATGCAAAACGCATGGCGATTTGTCGAGGACAATGAACTGCGCGAGCGGCTCAAGGAAGCAAAGGGCATCGGCACCCCTGCGACAAGGGCTGAAATCATCAAGGGCCTCAAGGCGCAAAATATGCTGATGGCAGAAGGCAAATTAGTCGTGCCGACGCCGGGAGGTCTGCAGATATTTGAACTACTTCACAGCGCGGTGCCAAGCCTAGTGGACCCTGCCACCACGGCAATATGGGAGATGCAACTCGACGACATTGTTTCGGGCCGCATCAATTATAGGGCTGTGATCGATGGCATAGCATCGGTGGCAGAAGAGTTGATTGGCGTTCTCCAGAAGCATCCGGGCGACACCGTGGACCTAGGGTTTTCCGCCTCAACGAAGGGACGCGGTCGGCGCAAGCAGTGGGGCAAGCGCAACACCGGCAAGAGCGCATCAGGCGCAAAGGCACCCAGACGACGGCAGGCCTCTAAATCAGATCAGTCAACGACGACAAGGACGGCCAAGAAGCCGGTTAGTTCTGCAAACGGCAAAACAAAGACCAGCGGTTCCGCTCCAACCTCAAAGATGGTTGCCTATGCGAAGAGCCTGGCTGGGCAGAAGAGTGTCGATCTGCCCCCTGGGTATGATCAGGACTTCGCGACCTGTCGGCAGTTTCTCGATCAACACGCCAAGTAAAGCCTGTCGAGCGGATCCACGGCGGCCACCAACATTTTGGTCGGCTCTTCATCGCCAAAACCAATTGGATGCATCCGCCCCACCTTCTGACAGAAGGTGACTACCTGTGCGAAAAAATCAACTCAGGCACCACGACTTCCCAGGTCGGTCTGCGCAAAGAATTCCTATACTCTTCTTGCGAATCCTCTTCGCGACGCTGCACAATTGCGAAGACCTTACCAGAAACAAATTTCGCACCATAAGGTGGTTCGTATTTCTTAGCCAAGCGACCGACGACAATGCCGCCGTCATTCTTGATAATCCAGTGATTACCAAATTTCTCCAGAACTATCGGGTCGCCTGTCTTCAGATTTCTTATGGCGTTAAGACTATCATTGCTGCCGTACATCCTGCCGGCGAAACTAAGATCCACATCGCCTAAAGAAAGGCATCGATAAATATGTGCGCAGTCCGTTGTATCAAGATATTCATCGGCTCTTCGGCGAAACTGAAATGCATCGCCTTGAACCCCATGCAATATGGCATGTTCGGCCACATCACATACTAAGGACAAACTTCGCCGAGCTCTCGTCATGGCGACATAATACAGGCGCCTCGCGGCATCCCTATCCTCACTCCGCGAGACGCGATCCCAGCCACCGTCCAGCACAACGACATCATCAAATTCGAGCCCCTTGGCCCTATGAGCGGTCAAAAGCAGAAGTCCTGTCTGCCGTTTCCGTATGTCGCGACCCCATTCAGCAAGCCATTCCAAAACCTCTTTGGTCTGGGTTTCAGAATGAGAAATTTCGTCGCCAAATTCCGTAATACCTGCCCGAAGAACAGACGCCCAAGGACCGGGAGTTTGCAGCTCAAGCCAAGCCGAAATTTCGGCCGGATTGATAAGTGGCCTTTCGAATTCAGTGAGCCATTTGATCAATTCTTGCGTCTCTCTCAACCGCCAAAAACTGGGTGCATCGTCGTTGGCCATCTGAACGGGTATATTACGCGCTTCACAGTAACTTCGCACAGGGTCAAGGTAGCTCCATTCCCTCGCAATTATGGCAGCCTGCGCCCAATCCCAACTTTCCACTATTCCAGAAAGGCGTTCCAATTCCGCAATGGCTGATATCGCTTGAGTATGATTACTGGAGCCTTTTGGGATAATTTGAACCCGTCCGCGGCCTACCGCGTCGATACCCTCTAACATCCCCCCATCGGGATGGCTGTCGCTGGCACGATTGATGACAATGTCGCGCCCTGCCTTCATGCGTTCCGCAGCGGGTGCAATTACTTGGTTTGCCGCATGAATGATGTGTGCAGTTGACCTGTAGTTTTCCACCAAATATGCGGCGCGTGCATTGTAGTCATCCTCGAATTGACGGATAAATTTGACCGAAGCACCCTTGAAAGCATAGATATTTTGATCATCATCCCCCACGGAAAATAGGCTCAAACGACTATTCTCATCCAGCAATGAACGGCCGGCTACAGCAGCAATCAAATCGTACTCGTCCTGGCCAATATCCTGATATTCGTCAACAAGGATCCAGCGATACCCTTCAATCAGCATTTCTCTTTGCACTTCTGCTTGGTCAGCTGACAGGCCATCTCCTCTCAACAAGGAAGTGGCATCTCGCAAAATCTTCTCAAAATCGCCAAGTTCGGGTCTATCCGAACGCTTGGCGAAACTCGCACCGATCAGGCGCATGGCAAGTCCATGGCATGTCAAAATAGTGACGCCCCTTGCGTCGTCACCGATGAGTTCAGACAATCTACGCCGTATCTCGGTCGCCGCATGCCGATTGTAGACAAGCGCCAAAATTCCCCGTGAATTCTCGCGACGAACCCGGATCAAATAGGCAATTCTATGCACCAGCACGCGTGTCTTGCCCGATCCTGGCCCTGCAAGGACCAGCACATTCGTTTGCTCCCGCGCATCCGTAACAATTTCGACTTGTTGCGGGTTGTTTAGAACACCAACGATATCGTGCCAGGATTCAGGGGTCGTGGGCCTTCGAATAGCAGGTCCCATTTTTGGCATCCAACGGTCAAGAAATTCCTGGCGTTCAAGCCTGAAATAGTCTTCGACCAACCGACTTGCCTCACGAATAGACCTTATTCCGCGTCGACCGTACTCTGCCATGACATGCACTTGCTGGACCATTTCATCGTAGTGCAACTGGAGGGGATCAAAATCACCCGTGGTGAACCTTCGGCTTCCAGGTGCTAGATGAATTGTCATTGCCGGCCGAAAAATGGTTAGCCCCTTTCCGAGTGTAAGGGTCTCTTGCTCATGCAGCCACAAAAGGCACCGGTCAAGCAACTTTGATACATTCTTAGCATCTCGTCCAATTTCAAGGTCACTAGCCAAAGCCTCAGTGAGCGCGCCCAGAGTTGTTTCGACTTGGATAACCAAACCAAGCAATGCGGTGCCCACGCTACTAGTTGAAGTGCCGGCAGTCAGGCTGCCGCCATTAATTGTGTCTAGAGCTGCTGATCCGGCGGTCGTGCCGGTGCCGGTTGTGCTCGTCGTTCCCGTCGTACCGGTGGTGCCAGTTGTGCCCGTGGTGCCCGTGGTGCCGGTCGTACCGGTGGTGCCTGTTGTGCCAGTCGTGCTCGTGGTGCCTGTTGTGCCGGTCGTACCCGTGGTGCCCGTGGTGCCGGTCGTTCCAGTGGTACCAGTCGTGCCCGTGGTGCCGGTCGTGCTCGTGGTGCCTGTCGTACCAGTGGTGCCTGTCGTGCCGGTCGTGCTCGTGGTGCCGCTCGTACCAGTGGTGCCTGTTGTGCCTGTTGTGCCGGTGGTGCTCGTGGTGCCGGTGGTGCCCGTGGTGCCGGTCGTGCCCGTGGTGCTCGTGGTGCCGGTCGTGCTCGTGGTACCTATCGGCGCTATTGGCGGAGCTTGCAGGTGCGACATCAACGATAACCGTCATGTCGAAACCTATTGTTATCAAGCGCTTGCTGGAATGGTGGAGTGTCCCACCCCCTCCGCCATTCCCCTTAATTGCAAGTATTTAGGTAACAAGTTTCGATGGTGAGCCGACCTGCCCCCTTATCCGGTCACTTGGTCGGAGAGTTTTTCCGTAGTTGTTATGCCCGACCGGGCGGTTGACGTCCTCACGGCAGCGCGCGTCACGGTACCAGTGCCGAACGGCTGTGCGGTGGGGGGTATGTGGGGACAGTCGGTCGCGTCTGGTGGGGTGCGAAAGGGACCGAACGTGATGTCAGTCGTGGTCATCCGGTAGTCCGGAGCCGATATCGACATATTCAAAACGCTCGGTCAAGAACGTGCTCTCGAACTTGGCGTCGATGGACCACTGTCTATCGCTGGTCAGATTGACGGTGGCATAGAGGAAGCCGTGGTCCGTCGAATTGTTTCCCTTGACGGGCAGCACCAAGGCCTGGATTTCCACGCTGGCGCCGTCGGACAACGCCACTTGGGTCTCCAAAATGCCGCCGCAAGGCAGCTTCAACATATTGTTGAGGCGGCTAATGCTGGTCATTCGCTTTTCGGGAGGGACCAAATCAAAATAGTTCAGTCCCTGGATGCTGCTCTTACGCAAACTCTCAAGCGCACTCGCGGAGACGCGGAAGTTGAAGCATTCGGGACCATCGGCCTCCAAGATAGAAAGGTTGGCTATCGAAGCGCCCATCATCTCCGGGCGCACATCGCCGCGTACCGGTATCGGTCGGTCACCCCGCCACGTTTGCCACAATTCGAGAAACTTCATGCAATCGGGCTTGTCTGCCAACACTTCGCGCAACTCGGACAGGTCATACATACTTTTAGGGCACCACCACTTGGAAGTTTCTTACAAGGCGAGATAACAATGGCGGCAACCCTCTTTCGTCCTCAATCCATGAGAGCTTTTGAATGCTTTGGCATCTTGTTACTAACCGGCCTCATCCCTTTTGGTTTAATCTCTTGCCCATTATTGCCTCGTGAATGCAAATTTTGGGAGACCCGCGTGAGTTTGAAAGTATACGGCTTGCAGAACTGCGATAGCTGCCGCAAGGCAAGAAAGTGGCTGGAAGCAGAGGCTATTGCCTTTGAATTTCATGACCTTCGCAAATCGCCAATCGATGCTGAAACCCTACGCTATTGGCTTTCATCCATTGGTGCCGACAGCCTGATAAATCGTCGAGGGACGACCTGGCGCGCGCTATCGGATAGCCAGAAGGCCGCGGACGGCGAGGCGCTTGTGTCTTTGATATTGGACAATCCCGCAATTATAAAACGGCCAATTTTCGTAACTGGACACGATGTTTCCGTGGGCTTTGATGAAAAACAGAAGCAGGCCTTGGCGAATTAGATTTCGCGGCGAAAGCCTTCGCCGAACGGCAGAATTTTGTTGAGCCCTTATTCATGCCCAAAAGTTGTCCGTAATAAGCCAGGCCCCACCAACCGCCAGCTACGGCGCGATGGCGGCGGCCAATTGCAAAAGCACCTCATCTGATCCGGGCGCGGCCAGCAATGACAGGCCCAGGGGGCAACCATCCAGGCTGGCCAGGGGCAGATTGATCTGAGGACATCCCGACAGGCCGGCAATGCAGGTCAGGCCCATGGCACGCCAACGAAAATCGTCCAGCGCCGCCTCCGGCGTTTCACACAGGGGCGCGATTCCCGGCGCGGTGGGCAGACATAGAACGCCATCCCCCTCCAGCAGGTCAATCATGCGGCGGCGCACCGTTGTGCGCACCTGGCTGCTTTCTTCGACCATACCCGGGGTAATCGTGGCGCTGGCGGCAAAGCGCTTGGCCACGCCGGGACCGAAATTGGGCTTTGCCTGTTCGATCCAGGCGCCGTGGGTGCGCCAGATATCGGCCATCTGCAAGGTGCGGAAGTGCGGCATCCATTTGTCGGGGCCGTCGGGGCTGACCCGTACCGTTTCCCGTGCCTGAAAATGCCCGGCGACCATATCGACCGCCCCGGCCAAAGCCGCCGCCGCGTCAGGCGCCAACAAGGCAAAGCAGTCTTCGGCCACCAGCAAACGCGCCGGGGCTGCGGGATCCTTGTAATCCGGCAACAGCACCCGCCCGACCTTTTGCATCAATTCGCCGCCACGGGCGAACCAGCCGATGGTATCGAAACAGGGTGCCAGGGGATGTACGCCATCCACCGGAATACGGTCCTGGGTGGTGCGGATGCCGTGGATGCCGCAAAAGCCCGCCGGCATGCGGACCGAGCCGCCGGTATCCGAACCCAAGGCGAAATCCACCAGGCCGCCGGCCACCGCCGCCGCCGAGCCCGAGGATGAACCGCCCGGAATGCGGCCCGGCGCGTTGACATTGACCGGGGTGCCATAGTGGGCGTTCTGCCCGGTGATGGAAAAGGCCATTTCGTCCGTTTGCGCCTTTGCCACCATATCCGCCCCCGCCGCCAGCAACTTACCGACAGCCGACGCGGTCGCCGTGGCCGGCCCGTGAGAGGCCAACCAGTCCGGGCTGCCGGCGCCGGTAACATGGCCCGCGATATCGTAAAGATCCTTGGCCGCGAAGTTGAGCCCGGACAAGGGGCCTTCGCCGCTTGCTGGCAGGGCAACGTTGTCATGGCTGATATAGGCGCCAAGATTGTTCGTCATGTACTCGCCTTTGCTGAAAAAACAGGGTGTGAGAGCGGTCACTTAGGTGCCTGCCCATCGTACCCATATTTGCCTGGCAAGAAAGGATAGTTCGATGCTTGAATTGGGTATGAAATTAATCGCCTCTACATGGTTTTGGTGGTGCCATGCCGCCGACGCCGTACCCTTATGGAACCCCTTTGGCGCTTTTTTCAGCGTGGTTTTGATGGTTGGATTATTTGGCTTCTGCATCAAGAAAATCATGGGCGAAGAATAAGCGAAACTGTACAAGGGGGTATGCATACAGAGGACTTCCAAGAACAATTCAGTATAGCCGGCCGGCAGTTGGGTGGCGGTGCACCCTGTCTGTTTGTCGCAGAGGCGGGAGTGGCCCATTTCGGCGATATGGACATGGCCATTCAATTGGTTGAACTGGCGGCCGAGGCCGGCGCCGACGTATTCAAAACCCAGGTTTTCGATGTCGACGAACTGATCGCGGCGGAATTGCCGGAATGGCGCGAGCGTCTGCGTCCGCGCAATCTATCGCTGGCCGAATTCAAGGAACTTAAAACGCTCTGCGATGAGCGGGGCCTGTTGTTCATGGCCACGGCCCATAACGAAAGCCGCATTCCCTGGTTGCAGGAACTGGATGTACCCGCCATCAAGGTCGGCTCGGGCGAGCGGGGAAATCCGGAATTTTTGACCAGGTTGGCGGAATTGGACCGGCCCATGCTGGTCTCCACCGGGATGTATGACGAACGGGATGTCGGCGAGGCGTTGGAGGCCTGCGCCAAGGGCGGTTGCGACCGCGTCGCGCTGCTGCATTGCATCACCGCCTATCCAACGCCCGAAGAGCAGGTCAACCTGGCCGCCATGGACCGGCTGGCCGAATTGTTCCCTGGTCCCGTGGGCTATTCCGACCACACGCAAGATCACCTGGCGTTATTGGCGGCGGTGGCGCGCGGCGCGGAGGTGGTGGAGAAACACATCACCATTCTGCGCGACGTGCCGAACGCCCAGGACTGGAAGGTCTCCGCCGGACCAGAGGATCTGGCCGAACTGATCGCCAATGTGCGGCGGGTGGAGGCCATGCTGGGCCATGGCCGCAAAGAGCCCACGGCGGCAGAGAGTGAGGGCCAGGTCTGGGCCACCAAGTCCGTGGTCGCGCGGCGCGATCTGAGCGCCGGTACGGTACTGGGACCGGATGATCTGATCACCAAGCGGCCGGGCAGCGGTATTCCGGCCAATCAATTGGCTGATATCTTTGGCCGCACCCTGGCCCGGGCCGTGGCGGCGGACACTTTGTTAGAGATGGAAGACCTGGCGTGAAGAGCAAGAAAATCTGTGTCTGGTCGGGCAAACGGGGCGGCTTTGGCGCCCTGACCCCAACCATGCGGGCCATTCAGGCCCATGAGGCCTTGGAACTGGCCTTGGTGGTCACCGATCAGCATCTCTATGACCAGTTTGGCCGCACTGTGCGCGAGGTTGAAGATCAATTTCCCATCGCCGCCGCCATCGACATGGAACAATCCGGCGACAGCAACGAGGAGCGCGCCCGCGCCGTCGGCCTGTGCCTGCAACGCTCGGTCGATGTGCTGGCCGATCTGGCCCCGGATGTCCTGCTGGTCATCGGCGACAGGGGCGAGGTCTTCGCCGCCTGCATCGCGGCCCACAACATGCGCATCGCCATCGCCCATGTGCAGGGCGGCGATCTGTCCGGCAGCCTGGACGAGCCGGTGCGCCATGCCATTACCAAACTGTCGCATATCCATTTTCCCTCCACCGAACAATCCGCCGAACGCATCCGGCGCATGGGGGAGGAGTCCTGGCGCATCCATGTCGCCGGCGACACCCATATTGATCAAATTCTGCTGGGCCGCGCCACGGAGGAAGACGAGCTGCGCCGGCGCTATGAGCTGGGCCCAGGCGAACCGTTCCTGCTGGTCCTGCAGCATTCCGATTCCACCGTGCCCGACGATTCCCGGGCCCAGATCGAGGCAACCCTGGCCGGCCTGGCGGACATCGGCATGCGCACCATGCTGGTCTACCCCTGCTCCGATCAAGGCTATGAAGGCATTATTGACGGCCTGGAAGCCGCGCGGGGCCGTTCCGGTGTCTCTGTGCATCAAAACATCCCGGCGCCGGATTTTATCGGCCTGCAGAAAATCGCCGCCGCCCTGGTCGGAAACTCATCGGCCGGACTGATCGAGGCGCCGTACTTTCAGCTTGGCGCCGTCAATGTGGGCGAACGCCAGATTGGCCGTGAACGGGCCGCCAATGTGATCGACGTGCCTTACGATGCCGCCGCCGTCAGCGCAGCCATTCGGCGGGTCCTGAACGACAGCGATTTCAAGGCGGCCATGGCGGCGACGCCGCCGCCCTTTGGCGATGGAACGTCGTATCGCCACATCACCGACACTCTGGCTGATATCAACGTGGACGAGCGCATGCTGAACAAACGCATGAGCTACTGATGGGCAAACCGGCGCTGCTATATTACCGTCTGTTGAGCTGGCAGCCAGAGAACCAGGCCCTGGCGGCGGACGCTTTCACGGTGCATGAACTGGACAATCCGGACCAGGACAGCGATGAGATTCTAGCGGAAGTCCAGGCTTGCTGCGCGCCTTTGGGGTTTTATTTCGGAGCCGAAAAAATGGACCGCTGCCCAAAGCTGCGAGCCATCGTCACCAACACCACCGGGGTGCCGCATATCGACATGGCGGCGGCGGCGGCGCGAAACATCGCCGTATTCTCGTTGAAGGACGAACAGGCCTTCCTCGATACCATTACGCCGACGGCGGAACATACCTGGGGCCTTTTGCTGGCTCTTTTGCGGCGCACGCCGTGGTCCTTTGAGCATATCAAGGCCGGCCATTGGAACCGTTTTGAATGGGGCGCGCCGGCCATGCTGTCGCGCCTGAAACTCGGCGTCATCGGCTATGGCCGTCTGGGCCGGCGGGTGGCGCGCTATGGCGCGGCTTTTGATATGGCGGTGCGTTACCATGATCCTTTTGTCGAAGCTGATGGCATCACCGAACGCGCGGACAGGCTGGAAGATCTGGTGGCCTGGGCCGACGTGATCAGCCTGCATGTGCCCGCCCTGCCGGAAACCCAGGGCATGATCAGCGCCGAGATATTGGGCCATTTCAAGCCGGGCAGCCTGTTCATCAATACCGCACGGGCCGAACTGGTGGACGAGGCCGAATTGCTGGCGGCTTTGCAATCGGGCCGCATCGCCGGCTATGGCGCGGATGTCCTGGATGGCGAGTTCGAGCTGAATTTCAAGGCAGCCGACCATCCACTGGTGCGCCATGCGCAAAAGCACGACAATGTATTGCTGACGCCGCATATTGCCGGCTCCACCCATGATGCCTGGC
>CAYWYB010000129.1:0-13369 GCA_964462145.1 uncultured Rhodospirillaceae bacterium | reverse complement strand
CATAGCCCGACAGATGCATCATTCCCGACATGGCGGCGGCCACGCCGTCGAAACCAACCCGGTCCTTGTAGGGGCCGACGGAGGTAAAGGCCGACACGGTGGTCAGAATAATGTCCTCCTTGACCTGCCGCAGGCTGTCATAGTCCAGGCCCATGGCGGTCAAGGTTTCGGTAGGCAGATTGGCGATCACCACATCCGCCGTCGCGACCAGTTTCTTGACGATTTCCCGGCCTTCGGGCTTCATGGGGTTCAGGGTCAGCCCCCGTTTATTGCGGTTAAGGTGCACATAGCCGGCGCCAACGCATTCCTCGCCATCCGCGCCTTCGCCTATGGGAGTGGTGAAACGATCCTCGCTGCCATCGATCTTTTCAATTCGGATCACATCGGCGCCCAAGTCGCCCAACATCATGCCGCAACAGGGGCCGGCGATATAACGCCCGAAATCCAATACCCGCACTCCATCCAAAACCTGGCTCACCGCAATCTCTCCCTACAAATAATGGCCACCCAAAAGAGTGGCGCCATTCCAAGTCACATCATACCGCTGGCCCGCCCGGTTCCGCAATGCGGTCAGTGGGCCGGCAAACAGCGTCGGTATTTTAGGAAAGTGCGTCGCGCAGGGTCGCCAGACTGATCGGTTTCTGGTGGGTCTCCACCTTCAGACCCCGGACCTCGCCCAGGCCGAGCGCCATTTTGCCATAGTATGGATTGTAGCCGGTGACAACCAGGATCCGGGCCGTGCAATTTTGTTCCGCCAGCCATTGCACCAGTTCAATACCCTCGATATCCGGCATCACCATATCCAGCACGATGACGTCCGGAGCGAATTCCGCATAGGCATCCTTGAACAGATTGGGATCGGAAAGGGCGGAAGCCTCATAACCCAGGCCCTCCGCCGTTCGCTTCACGAAATCAGCAAAATCAGGTTCATCGTCAACTACCAGTAACCGTTTAACGTCTTCCGTCATGATCCCTCATGGCACCAAGTCCACAAAACTCGAGACTGCCGCCCAAATATTTATTCCACGATAAATTCGACACTTAACACCGTCAATAAACGGTTTTTTGCGCGAATACATTACCCCTGGCGCACAACTTCTCCGTTAGCCTTATTCCGCCGCCGTCGCCGGTGCGAATGCCTGGGGCCAGGCCGAGGGCCGGCTGCGGGCGTATTGCGGCGGATAGGGGATTTCCACATCCAGTTCCTCAGCCGCCCGCCAGGTCCAGTGCGGATCAAACAACATACCCCGCGCCAGGGCGACCATATCAGCCCGGCCCTGGGCGACAATGGCTTCGGCCTGCGCGCCGTTGGTGATCATGCCCACGGCCATTGTTGGCATCCGCACCTCTTTTCCGACCTGCTCGGCCAGGTGAACCTGATAGCCCGGGCCGAGGGGAATGTCCTGGCGCGGATCCATGCCGCCGGAGGAGACATCGATGAAATCACAATCCATGGCGTCCAGTTCCCTGGCGAAGGCAATTGTTTCCTCTACCGTCCAGCCGCCATCGACCCAATCGGTGGCGGAAACGCGGATGCCCAATGGCCGCTCACTGGGCCAGACCGCGCGCACAGCGGCGAATACTTCGAGGGGAAAACGCATCCGCCCCTCCAGATCGCCGCCATAGCCGTCATTGCGTTGGTTGGCGATGGGCGAGAGAAATTGATGTAGCAAATAACCATGGGCAGCATGCACCTCGGCCAAGGCATAGCCGGCCCGCGCAGCCCGTTCGGCCGCCGCCACGAATTGCCCCTTAACCTCCGCCAAGCCGGCATCATCAAGGGCCAGGGGTATGTTCCAATCTTCGTCATAGGGCACGGCCGAGGGCGCCACGGTTTGCCAGCCATCGGCCTCGTCCGGGCCGATCGCCTGGCGGCCGCTGCTTGGCGCGCCGGTCGAGGCCTTGCGCCCGGCGTGGGCCAACTGCACGCCGATCTGGCCGGTACCATGTTCGCGGCAGAAATCGACCACCCGCTTGATCGCGGCCTCGTTGGCATCCGAATACAGGCCGAGGCATTGCGGCGTAATCCGCCCGGCTGCCGATACGCCCGTGGCCTCGGCGATCACCAGACCCGGACCACCGGCACAGAGTTGGCCCAGATGCATCAAATGCCAATCCTGGGCATTGCCGTCCTGGGCGCTGTATTGACACATGGGCGCAACGACAACGCGGTTGCTCAGGGTCAGATCGCGCATGGAAATGGGAGAAAACAACTTCGATGGCATTGGACGCACTCGCAAATTTTTTTGATCAATCTTCTCTATACAACATATCAGCGCTCCAGGAAGACGCCAACGCCCCTATCCACCGCCGTTTGATAGGCGAGAGACGCCAGCGCCAGATCAGCCAGTGCCAGGCCGCGAAAGATGAAGGCGCAACGTTCACTATCACCGCTCCGTCCCGCGATGCGGCCAGTGACAAGGTCCTGAAGGTCGCCGCTGATTAGCGTGGTATCAAGCATCTGGACCGGCATTTGCGCCTCCTGTTCCAGGTCATCAATGACGATGTCGTCGAACTGCTGCAAGCTGTCGGCGATCCAGGGCCGGGCCAGATCTACAAGGGAGGCGAAGGCGCCGGGTTTTAGCCAGCCGGCGTCTATATGACGGACCGGCGCCGTCGTCGTCGGCGTCGTCGAAATGATGATGTCGGCGTCCATCACCGCGCTTTGGGCCGTATCGCAATCGTGCGCCGTCAAACCCAGCGCGCGCGCCTTTTGGCAAAGAATATCGCGGTTGCTTTTCCCCCGCCCGAGAATCCGGATTTCCCGCAACGGGAAGATCTGCGAAAACGCGTCCAAATGCGCATGCGCCTGTGCCCCGCAACCGATGAAGGCGGCAACGGCTGCATCGGGGCGGGCAAGATATTTCGCAGCGACGGCGCTGAGGCTCGCCGTCCGCACCATGGTGATCCAATAACCTTCCATCACGGCAAGGGGCAGGGCGGTCTCCCGGTCAAACAGGGTGATCAGCGAGCCGGTGGTTTCCAATCCACGTTCGGCATTGGCGGTATTCACGCCCAGTGACTTCACCGCCATATGGGGCGGCTCCTCCGCCAGGGACGTTGTCGACATGAAAAGGACATCCTGTTCCGGCCGCAGGGCGCTTTTCGGCGCATTCAGAACATCGCCTCTGTCCCGGCCCCGGCATAATATTTCAATCTGCCGAATTGTATCGGCTGCCGTCAGCCCCAAATTCTTCAATACGGCACGGGACAGATAGAGCAGACCGGGATCTTGCGGCATTTTATGACTATTTCCTGACTGGACGCGGTGGCTAGAACACCCCACATTATCATGCAACATGACAGAGCCTCGGCAAAATCTTGCTGCAGCCGGCGAAACGGAGGGCCACCCCTTCCACGTCCGCTTTGGCATGCGCCTGGCGTTGATGGTTGGATTTGGCGGTTTGGTAGTGGCGGCCGTGGCGACGGTGCTGATCCTGGGCCTGTGGAGCGCACGGGAAAACACGGTTTCTCTGACCCGCAAGCTGGCCGATGCGGGATTGAATGATGTGCAGGCCGCGATTGAGGGGCGCTTGCAGCCGGCGGAAACAGCCGTGGAGCATCTTGGCCGCCGCATGGAGCGCGGCGAGATCAAGGCTGCCGATACCGCCGATTTGAGGCAGGCTTTATCGTCCGCCCTGGCCGGCATGCCCCAGGTTGGCGCATTGCTGTTTCTGGACGCGCAAGGCCAAGGCCTGCAGGCCATCCGCGAAAAGGATACGGTTACCGTCACGATTGAGGAATTTGGCCATGCCGCAAGGATCGCCGATGAGATCAAGCTGGCGAAATCTCAGAACGGCGCCTTTTGGGGCAGGGTTCTGCGTCCGCCGGGCGTTCCCTTTTCGCTGTTGAACGTACGACGTCCGGTGCGCTTGGATGGGAAGTTCATTGGCGTTCTGGTCGCCTCTGTCTCCATATCGGAGCTTTCAACCCTGCTGGCGGAAATGCCCTTGGCGATCGATGGCGAAGTCTTCGTGCTGTACGATCAGCATTTCGTCCTGGCCCATCGCCGGCTGGTCAAGGGTTTCAAGGGCGCATCGCCGGAACGGCCCCTGCCGACAGTGGAAGAATTCGGCGATCCGGTGCTGATGGCCTATCTGCACCCTGAACTGGGGCCGGAGTATGGCGGCCGGATGTCCCGGGACATGGGCATCCAGATTGTCGGCACCGAGGATGGCCAGGCCTACCCCCTGATCGCGCGGCGCCTGAATTGGTTTGGCGAGGTGCCTTGGGAGATCGGCGTTTATTTCCGCAACGAGGATGTGGCGGCGGAATTCAAGCGCGTCATGTGGGCGCTCATCGCCGGCCTGATCGCCTTGCTGCTGTCCCTGGCGCTGGCCTGGGTCCTGGCCAAACATATCAGCCAGCCATTGAAAGAACTGGACCGCGCCGCCCGGCGGATCAGGGATCTGTCGTTGCAGGATGCACCAATCCTGCCGCCCAGCCGGATCAGGGAAATGAATGATGCCGGCCAGGCCTTCAACGCCATGATCACTACCCTGCGCTGGTTTGAAACCTATGTGCCGCGCAGCCTGGTTCGGCGCCTGATGCGCCAGGGCGAAGATGCTTTCGAGCGCTCGGTAGAGCGCGAGGTCACGGTAATGTTCACGGATATCGTTGGCTTCACGCCCACATCGGAGCAAATGAGCGCGGAAGAAACGGCGGCCTTGTTGAATGATCATTTCGCCGAGGTCGGCGCCTGCGTCGACGCCCAGGGCGGCACCATAGATAAATATATCGGCGATGCGGTGATGGCGTTTTGGGGCGCGCCGGAGGAACAGGCCGACCATGCCGCACGTGCCTGCCGCGCCGCCCATGCCATCCGCGCGGCGGTCGAGGCCAGCAATAAGGCGAACGAGAAATTGGGTAAGGCGCCGCTTCATTTGCGGATCGGCCTGCATTCCGGCCCGGTCATCGTCGGCAATATCGGCGCGCCGCAGCGGGTGAATTACACCATGGTTGGCGATAGCGTGAACATCAGCCACCGGCTCGAGGAACTGGGCCGCAGCCTGCCCGATCCGAATTCCGCCGTTACCATCATCATCTCCCAGGCGACCCGCGATGCGGCTGATGTCCGGGAGGTGGAGGATTTAGGCCCGCAACAGATCCGGGGCCGGCGCGAGGCCCTGAACGTCTATCGGTATTAAGTGCGTTTCAGCGGCCGCAGGGTTGCCGCCTTGGCTTTGGGCGGCGGCACGGGTTTGGCCGGCGCCGCTTTCTTCATGCGCACCATCATGATCAGGGGTAATGCGGCCAGCGCGGTCAGCATGTAAAAGTAGAAGGCGTTGACATAGCCGATCATCAAGCCCTGGCGCTGTACCTCGCCGCTGATATGGGCCATGTTCTGTATTGAGCCCATGCTCCAGGCACCCGCGGCCGAGGGGATCTGCCATGCCTTGGCATAGGGTGTTACGGCTTCGGCCAGGTGGCTGTAATTGATTTTGGCACTATGGAGAACCAAGGCGACGCTGATCGATATATGCACCGAGGAGCCGATATTGCGCAGCAGATGAAAAATTGAGGAGCCTTCGGGAAACAGCCGCTGGGGCAGGGTATTGAAGGTTACCAGGGTCAGCGGCACCCATAAAAATCCGGTGCCCAGGCCTTGGATAAACCCGGCCCAGGCCACATCCGAGGTGGTCACGTTGATGTCGAACTGCGCCATCATCCAACCGGAAAAGCCTTGCAGAGCAAAGCCGCTGATCAGCCAGATACGCGGATCATAGCGGTTGCCAAAGAACAGAATGCTAAAGCCCAACAAGGTGCCCGCGCCCCGCGCGCCCAGCAGCAGGCCGATAATACTGTCGGGATAACCGCGCAAATTCTGCAACAGACCCGGCAGCAAGGTCATGGGCGTGAAATTCAACAGACCAAAGACCAGGGTCAGCGCCATGCCGAGCACGAAGTTACGGTCCAAAAACAAATGCGGATTGAGAAAGGGTTTTTCCGACGTAAAGGTATGGACGAGAAAGATGTAGAAACACAAAGCAGCAAGGCAGATTTCCAAAACGATTTCCGTTGATTCCAGCCAGCTGTTGCGCTCGCCCCGGTCCAGCATCAGTTGGAAGCAGGCAATCGCTATCGACAGGGCGATGAAGCCGGTCCAGTCCAGGCGGATGCGCGCCGCCCGCGCCCCCTCGGCGACAAAGGCCCAGCAGCCGAGCAACGAGGCCGCGCCAATGGGCACGATCATGAAGAAAACCCAACGCCAGCTATATTCCTCGCTTAAATATCCGCCAATGGTGGGCGCGATCAATGGACCCAGCACGACACCCATGCCAAAGATGGAGGTCGCCGTGCCATGCTTGTGCTGTGGGTAGGATTCCAGGACGATGGATTGCGACAGCGGTGCCAGGGGGGCGCCGCACAGGCCCTGCAGCACCCGGAAAAACACCAACATCTCCAGCGAACCGGACAGGCCGCACATCAAGGTCACCAGTGTAAAGAAGGCAACGCAGGTTAAAAGCACCCGGCGCTGGCCGAAGCGCGCGGTCAGCCAGCCGGTCATCGGCGTGGCCACGGCGGTGGCGACGATGTTGAAGGTCACGACCAGGGCAATCTGGTCCTGTGTCGCCGACAGCGCGCCCTGCATTTGCGGCAGGGAGACATTGGCGATGGTGACCGTCAGCGCATACAGCGCCACGGTGGAGGTCAGCGTGAAGAGTATAATGCCCCGCCGTAACGGAGATATTGCTTCACCCTGCAAGGCGGAATTACTCAGGGTATGGACCTAACCGGTTAACAGCCAAGCTGGCTGGCAAGATCAAGGAAATCGTCGGCAACATAGTCGTAATCGTTTTCCGGCTCCATATCGAAATCCTGGGTGGGGCCATATTCCGTGGGCCGGCGCACGAAGGCCGTGCCCAGGCCGCAACCGCCGGCGGCGACCAGGTCATTGTTGTGCGCCGCCACCATCAGGCATTCGCCGGGTTCCAGGCTCAGAAAAGCGGCGGTCTTCAGATAGGCTTCCGGTTGCGGCTTGTAATGGCCCGCGACCTCGGCACCCAGAACCGCGTCCCAGGGCAGCCGGGCATGCTTTGCCATATTGACGATCAGCGCGACGTTGCCGTTCGACAGGGTCGCCAGGATATGTTTCCGTTTCAGGCGGGTCAGCCCGACGACGGTATCGGGCCAGGGATTCAGGCGATGCCAGACCTTGTTCCAGTGATCGATGTCTTGCGCCGACAGGCCGGAAATGGCGAATTCGTCCAATAATTCCAGTAAATTAGCATGATGCAGATCGTCCAGCTTGACCCAGCCGGTCCGTCCCTCGCGGACCCGTGCCATGGCCGGCTGGTACTTGGCCCGCCAGCCATCCGCGAAGGCGGCCCAATCCACTTCGATGCCACGCTCGCGGCCAAAGGCCTCGCCTTCCGCGATAATACTGCCGCGCCAATCGACCACGGTGCCGAAGACATCGAATAATAGTGCCTTGAATGCCATTTTTCCGCCTATTTGCTGTGCCCGACCATTTGGGCGGCCACATCATTAGCACATTGGGCCCGGTCGATGGTACGGCTATGATGCCAGCAACTATTGTTTGATGAAGGTGCTGCAAAGCATGCCGGAAATATATGTCGACGCTGATGCCTGCCCGGTCAGAGACGAAGTCATCAGGGTCGCCGAACGCCACGGCCTGCTCACCCACATGGTCAGCGACGGCGGCCTGCGCCCCGATCCCAGCCCTCTGGTCCGCAACGTCGTGGTCGCCCAGGGCGCGGACGCGGCGGACGACTGGATCGCCGAGCATATTGCCCCCGGCGACATTGCCATTACCAACGATGTCCCCCTGGCCGGGCGTTGCCTAAAACAGGGCGCCGCCGCTATTAGGCCCAACGGCAAGGCCTTTACCGAGGATTCTATCGGCATGGCGGTGGCGACCCGCAATCTGATGACTGATTTACGGGAAATGGGCGAGATCACAGGCGGGCCGGCGCCATTCTCCAAACGGGACCGTTCGCAATTCCTGCAAACCTTGGAAGTCGCGGTACAGAAATCCTTACGCCGGGCCTGAGGCGGCTTGCCGCGCCCGGGCCCATTCCCCGCGCATCCATTCGACGCAGCCGACGGCCTGTTCAAACAGGGAATAGCGGCAGCCCTGGCCATAATCGAGATTGGGAATGAATTCCGTCGAGATCTGGCCCAGCGGGCTTTCGTTATCGCCGGCATGATGCGCCAACAGCTGGCGCACCACTTCCTTCCATGGCTCCAGCGCCGCCTCACTCCACGGCGCATGATAGGTGCCCGGCGCGGGTTCGAGGAATGGATATTGAATGCCCCGGCCTGGTTTGCCGTCATCGTCGCGGGCATCCAGGTTCAGCGGATTGTTCGGTATGGCGGCACGGGCATGACAATGACCAACCCAGTTGCGGCCGATCCATTCTGAGCAAACATCACCGTCGGCGAACGGATCAAGCACCAGACGTCCCGCTTCCACGTCGCCGCGGATATCGAGGACCTCTTGCTCGCGGGGATTATCCATCTTGAATATGACGTGGCTGTGATCCAGGGTCATGCGAAACGGCAGTCCCCGCGTCTCGGCCAAAAGCCCCACGGGCGTTACACGGCGAAAATCCTCCGACCACATGTTCACATGTACTTCCAGGCAGGGCACAACGCCCGCCTTGGCGCCCAAATTCAGCGCCCGTTCATAAAAATCGACGACCGCCGCATCGCTGACCAGAGAGCCATCGGCGCCATGCGCCAAAATCTGCACGTTGTGAACGCGGGAGCCGAGGCTGGCGGCGACCTCCATGTTGTGGGCCAGCAGATCTTCGTCCTGGCCCAGGCGATAGAACCAGCCGCTGCCCAGCACCGGCAGGCCATGTTTTTGTGAAGCGGCGCGAAAATCCTCGATCTCGTGCGGATCCGGGGTCTTGTCGACATAATCGAAAACGCCGGCTTCGCGCACCATGGCAAAGCGGCTGTCGATATCGGGCATGCCGTCAGCCTCCGTATGCCGGATACCGTTCGTTTGAATACCAAAAAGAAGTGTTTTCGACATGGCAAATTCCCCCGCCCCTGATGCCCGAATATTGTTTTAGGACCTTTTTGAAGACTTGTCCCAGGTCATTGCATATCCCCCACAAGAAGCGTATTTCAGAGCCGTAATGCAGAACAGACCGCACGGAACAAATACTGCCAGGCGTGGCCGGCGCGTTGTCGCCTGGCTGGCCGCGCTATCGCTATGTCTGAATACTCTGCTGCCCACCATGGCCATGGCCGTGGCGGTCCACGACAGCCAGCCGATGGTCATCTGCACCCCGGATGGTTACAAGACCATCCACCTTGACCAGCACGGCGCGCCCGTGCCGGCACCGTTGGCGCACGAAGGCCACGATTGCACCCTGTGTTACAGCCTGGGGCACTGTGCCGCACCCGCCGTCGCGGTAAATGCTGAACTGGGCAACAACGAACGGGACGCCATACGCCCCGCGAACGCCCTGCCTTACGTCTCTGCGGATGCGCAGGGTGGGGAAGCGCGCGGACCGCCACGCCACGCATGATCCAACCGAACCCGCGGCATGCATGGGCATGCCGCCGTTAGTTATTTGGACTCATACGAGGTATCAATCCATGAAGAATCTAATCACGGCCGGCGCGTTGGCGCTGGCCCTATCCACCACCGCATCCCTAACCCTAAGCACATCCTCCATGGCGGCGGATATGGTGGGCATGTACAAGGCCGGTGACATCACCATTCTCAATCCCTGGGCCCGGGCCACGCCGGGCAAACCGCGTAATGGCGGTGCCTATATGACCATCAAGGGCGGCGCCAGTGATGATGAATTGACCAATGTGGAAAGCGATGTCGCCAAGCGGACCGAAATACATGGTCACAAGAATGAAAACGGCGTCATGAAAATGTACAAGACGGATGGCGTACCGGTGCCGGCTGGCGGCATGGCCATGCTGAAGCCCGGCGGCTTTCACGTCATGTTTATGAAGTTGAAGCATGCCCTGAAGGAAGGTGAAAGCTTTCCCCTGACATTGCACTTCGCCAAGGCCGGCAAGGTCAAGGTCAAGGTCAAGATCATGGCCGTTGGCGCCATGAACGCCGGCAAAGGTGGCGGCCAACACGACCATGGCAGTCATGCGCATCATGGCAAAATGAAGAAGTAACGTCGGCAGCGGCGGCCAAGCCGCAGCTCTCCGCGGGATGTCATTGTCTATGGATCATGGCATTCAGCGGAGGGCGTGGCCGCCTGCAGAACACAATTGACGGTCCAGGCATTTTCTGGATTTTGTGAAATGCAGCGCAGACTGATCGTGCAAATCGCAGCCGATCGAGGCGGCGTCATAAGTTCCAACGCCATCCGAAGCTCGGCATCGATAAGCCGCTTCATCTGCGCTGCGGTGAGAAGGGGCGCCGTATGCTTTCCCTGGTGCATGTTCAGGATACGGCCTTGAAGGTGATCTTAACCTCGCCATAAACGTCGGCTTGAAGCCGGTGGGCCTGGGGCGCCCGGTCATCGGCACTGCGTGCTAGCAAGCGAATGCCGTTAAGCTCGGGCGCGCGCAGTCCACTTCCCCTGGATAGCGGTTTGATGGGTACGGCCAGCATTCGCCGAATATCCGGATCATCCGCATCTTCGATCCGTAGCAACTGAAATGTCAGTTTGGCGCTGACGCTGCCGCTGTCGACCATCAGCCGCGGCATGCCCTGTTGCAGCGATTGCCGCAAGGCGTCCTGCTGGCTGGCGGCAAGGCGCAGACGAACGGCTTTGGCTACGCGGTCCACGGCGCTTCGCTTTAAGCGCACGCCCCGTTTGCGGCTGATGGTATAGTCCCGCCGTCCCAGCTTGAGGCCCAAAGCTTCATATATCGCCGGAGCCTCAATTTGATCCCCTCGCGCCGGCAGATAGGGGGCATCGATATAAATGGCATGTGCCCTATTTGGCGCACTGGTGGGAAACAACGCCGCCAGTTCAAGAGCGACGGCACCCGCCGGCACCATTGCTTCGGCATAGGCCGCGATGTCCATCTTGGCCATCGCCAGCATTTCGCCAAGCCGGCGTTCCTGGTCCGCCTGGCTCGAAGCGACCGCTTCATATGTTTCCTCGATCAGCTTTGCCGTGAATTCCGCCAGGCCCAGCGAGATCGGCGTCGTTGCTTTCGCCATTGTTCGCCCCGGCGATTACGGTCCAGGATTGCCTTGATTGAGAGGCGCGAAATCGGTCTTGAAATTGATCCGGACGCGGCCATAAATCTGTGCCCTGGTGCCGACTACATCGCGCGACCGCTCTGTCGCGGCGGAAACGGTTAGCGAGGTATCCCGTATCGCCGCGCCAAGACCGCCAGCACCGCCAAAGCCGCCCGCGAACCCTGGTCCAACGCCGCCAAAGCCGGCGAGACCGCCAAAGCCGGCGCCAGCATTCGTTTGGCTGGTTCGACGGTTCCTCTCCGACGACGTGCTCAGGTTGCTTGTCCGGCCATAGGTATTGAAGGTCAGGCGTGTGTCGATCGTGCCATTGTCCACCACCAGGCGGAGCATGCCTTGGCGGACCATTTCGCTTAAAATCGTGAACCGGTTGGCGGCAATCTTGATCTTCGCGGCCTGAACCAAAGCGGTGAGTTTGGCCGCCGAGTCGATATCGCCGACAACGGCGACCTGGTTTGCCCCATTGATATTCGCCTCTGGCGGCGTTTCCAGGGTGGCGTTGATGGCATCCGCCTGGGCGTCGGTCAATACGACGCCCTGGGCGACCGTTTCAATTGCCGCCGCCAATGCCAGCATCGCCAATGCCTCGTCCTCCGACACCGCATCCTTGGTCGCGATGATGTAGTCGGCAAGTGATTCCGAAGCGGCCTGGGTCAAGGTTATATAGGCCTGGACCTGCTCCAGGTGCGAGGCGACCAGCGCTTCGAAGACATCCCGAACCAATTTGGTGGTAAATTCCGCGAACCCGATTTCAGATACCCGCGCAGCCTGCGAAACCGCACTTTCCGCCCCGTTTGCCATGGCTCCATCTCCCCAAATGATAGCAATATTATTTTACATAATGCCATACATAGTGCAATGAAGTTCATAGGAAACCTGTTGCCGGGGTCAGCGTTGGCGGGATTTATTCTTCCAAAGATGCCATGACCTCGAAGCCCGTCATCTCTGCTGCCGCGTCTTCAGGAGAACAAATTTCGTCTTGCAGCAAGGCCCGGTGCAAGGCGCAATCCTTTTCCACGATCGCGGATATGACGTGATCGGACGTGCCCTTTCCCGTGGTCATATACGAGACAACCGTGGCACCGGCGCTGAAATAGGTGACAGCGGGAGGCACGGCGGCAATGCCAATGCAATTGCTCAGCGCGAATGCGCAAAAAACCAAGATAATCGCCCTCATTTACTCACTCCGTTTACGGGGTTTCACGTTTATTGACCGATAAAACCCGAATAGACTTCAGCCGTCGGCAATGGCCAGCGCGGCCAGCCGTCATCAAAACGGTCAGCCGCGAAGTTGTCCGGATTACCCCATCGGCGCGCCCCATCAGCGCGCCATGGAGTGTCGGCACGGGGATATATGATGCGGAGGGCTCTGATTGCGAGCACCAACCGACACGATTGTGCGGCCCGTCACAGCTGTCGGAAAAAAAATGGGAAAACCGGGCCAAATTGACGTCAATTCAGTATCCTTGGGGGACACTTACATGCAGCTATTCTGGACACCGGCCTCGCCTTTCACGCGCAAAGTCGTTATTGCTGCCAAGGAGCTTGGCCTGTGGCATCGAATTGACGTCAGACCCACCACCTGGCCCCTGGATTGGGGTTATGCCACGGTGCCTTTTACCGCCGGTCTGGCCGAGGCTAATCCGGTGGCGCGCATTCCGACCCTGGTGACGGACGAGGGCGTGGCATTAGGCGACAGCACGCTGATCTGCCAACACCTGAACGGCCAGTCAAGAAACGGCGGGATCATCCCCGAGGACGGCGGGCAATCAGCCGTTTGGGCCATGTGGGCCCTGTACTCGGTCGCCGACGGTTTGCTGGAGGCACAGGTCGCCATGCGGGCCGAAATGCTGCGCCCCGAGGCGATCCGCTCGGAAGGTTTTTTGCAAAAACAACGAGACCGCATTGGCCGCTGTTTCGATCACATTGAAGAACACGCGGCGGAATTGCCATCGATAAATTTCTTCAAAGCCAAATGGTCGTCAGCCTCAATCCATCGCGCAGTATAAAGCGACGTGCTTTCGAAGTGGACCGGAACTTCATACTCCGTTCGGATACGATCGGCCATGACGTCGAACTGCAACGATCCGACGACACCGACGATCCAATCCGCGGCCGTGCGCGGTTTGAAGACGCGAGCCGCGCCTTCTTCGGCCAGCTGTTGGAGGGCTCGGCCTAGATGCTTGGCCTTCATCGGATCCGCCGGTC
>CAYWYB010000128.1:0-13420 GCA_964462145.1 uncultured Rhodospirillaceae bacterium | reverse complement strand
CTTGCCCAGGCCGCGATGTACTTCACAGCCATAACTGGCCAGTTTTTCAGCCACCAGATCCGAGGTCCGGGTTTCTTCAAAGCCCAGTTCCGGATGGGCATGAATGTCACGCCGGATTTCCGTCAGTTCCGATTGCCATTCGGCAATCCGGTCAATGCTGCCAACTTGTTTATTCATCTTGTGATCGAACCCCAATAGAGACGTCAATACCAAGGTGCAGTGATAAAGACTCATATAGATCGTTTCAAGAGCCCCTCGGGTAGGAGTGGAAGCGTTGGCGGCACCAGTACCGTCAAGCTTTCACGACGCCGCCGAGGGGCTCTTGAAACGACCGAATTCGGCGCTTTATGAAGGCTTTCGGCGGCGTTGCGCGCAGCTTGTGGTACCAGGTACCACGGCGCCACACGCTCCTACCCGAAAGCCTTCGTAAAGCGTCTATATGGGTCTTTATCACCGCACCTTGGTATGAGGGCCCGACCATAGATGATTGCGGTTGCCGCGTCGAATTGCGCGCCTGCTATTTTGGCTTCAGCTTGAAATTAATGGTCAGCCACAGTTTGGAGATATCCGAACCGAAGGTATCGGCGTCGTAATCGGCATACTGCAGGCTGAAGGTAACTTTACCCAGATCGGTAACCACGCCCATATCAGAGGTAAAGGATTTGGCCACGCCCAGGTTCCATTCCCGGCCATAATCGGCGCTGCCGTCGTCATCGCTGAATTCGTGATAGGCGCCAAACAGCTTGATGCCGCCAACCCCGCCAATCGCCGGCAGAATTGTTTTGGCTTTGCCATACAGATCGCGGATACCGCCCACCGGCGTGGTCAGGAATTGATCGGTCACGCCATTGAATTTGTGCAGGGTCGCCAGCGGCGTCCGAAATGACTGAGCGCCGTTGCCGTCCAACTGCTCCACCCCGGCGCTAAGGCGCCAGGCGCCATAACCCAGACCCGGTTCCACATTGTAGTAGGAAACGTTGTAACTGGCGGCGTTGTTGCCGTGATCTTCCTGATAGGCATAGCCGCCCGCGAAGAAGGCGGTGACATCGTCGTTCAGCTTGTGCTTGGCGTTGACCAGCACGCCATAGCTGGCCGAGGAATTTGCCGCCTGGGCAGCCCGGTCATAGTCAAGAAACAGCGCGAACGGCGTCACCGTCACCGGTTTGAAGCCGGTGTACCGCGCCCGCAGGCCATGACCCTTCAGACCCAGACGCCCAGTCGCGGAATCCCGGCCAAAAACACGGTGCACCTTGTTGATGTACAAATATTCCAGTTCGCTATCCGGCAGCGCCTTGGTGCTTAGGCGCGCGGAATCATAGGTCTGTTCGTTCTGGCGGAAGCCCACGTTGCCGATAAAGCGCGCGTTGTCCCAGATCACCCGCTGGCGGCCAAGCTTGAAACTGCTCTTGGGAACAACCCCGTCGGCGACCAGGAAAAGCTGGTTCACCGCCAGATCGTCAGGATCCGCGACTACTGGATAGGCAGTCTTGCCATTAATGGTATCGTTGAAACGCTGCCCGCCCAGATGTTCGACCCACTCAATATCAAAGGCGCCGCCAATGCCCATAACGCGGCCGGTCTCGTAGCCGGCGCGAACGCGGACCGTCTGCGCGGCGGCATCCTTGGCCCGGCCGCTTTGATCCACCTGTTCCATGCGATAACGCACATCCAGGATCGGCTTACCGTCCTCGATCAAGGTTTTCAGATCGTCCGCCTGTGTGGTGGTGGATACACAGGCCAGCGACAACGCGGCGATGGCCGGCACGGAAACCGTGGCCACCAAGCGGCGAACGTCGTTACATTTCATGAACATGACAAAACCCCTTTGAGAATTCTTAGCCGTAATATGACCAACGGCTAATTCGCGTGCCTTGACCAAGCTCAAGAAATCGTATTACCGCAGCTTGGTATTACTGCAGCTCAGGTAAGCTCAACGGCGAGATATGCAGGCTTGTGCGTCCGGCGTAATCCCTCTCGGGAACCCCCGCCTCCATGCGGGTCTGGGCACCGGCAAGACGGGCCGCGGCACCTTCACGGTCCAGGGTAATGACCTCGTGGTCGCGGACCACCTGACGGCCGTCGATGTAGACATCCTTGACCGCCCGTTCGGCAGCCGAATGGATCAGGCTGACCAACGGATCGCGCACCGGCATCATCACCGGGTTGGTCAGATCCAGGACCACCAGATCCGCCTTGGCGCCCACGGCCAGCCGGCCGATATCGTCGCGCATCAAGGCCTCGGCACCCCCGGCGGTACCGGCGTGGAAGACGTCCGCGGTCGAGGCGGCATGGGCATCCCGGCTGGCGACCCGGGCCAGAATGGCGGCGTAGCGCATGTCCTCGAGCATATTGTGGGGCAAGGTATCGGTGCCGATGCCAAGCACGACGCCGGCCTCCTTGTAGCGGCCAAAATGTTCCAGCACCGGGCCATAGCGCATGAACGGTGTCGGACAATGGGCGATCGCGGTGTGACTGTCGCCAAGCAGCTTCAGGTCGGTCTTGGTATGCCAGCGAATCCAGGAATTATCATCGAGGAAGATGGCGTGGGCGAGTATCGTGCCCCGGCCCAGCAGGCCGCGTTCCGCCAGGAATTGAATTGGCGTGATGCCATGGCGCTGCACCATGATGTTGAACTCCATCACCGCCTGGGCCGCATGCAGGGTCCAGGGGATGCCCCGTTCCTTGGCGGCGGCGTGGCTTTCGACCAGAATTTCCGGTGTATTGTTTTCAATCTGGCTGGGCGAGACAATGCCCGAAAAGCGCCCCGAGGGATGCGCCCGGAACTCGTCGATAAGATCCAGGGCGGCCTGAAAGTCCCGTTTGCCCTTGGCGATATCCTCGACAACGTGAAGTTCGTGGCCATTGGGCAGATGCCAACTTGCCGTATTGAAACCGGGCGCGGCATACATCCTGAGACCGCTGCGCTCCATCACATCCAGCCAGCCGGGATAGGGGAAGGTGACATCGGCCAGGGTGGTGACGCCGCTGAGCATCAGGTCGGAATAGGACACCTCGGCGCCGTACTTCAGATCCTCCGGTTCGGCGCGGTAGGCACAGGAACGTTCGTACAAGCCAGTCATATAATGCGCGGGCACGCCATGGTCCTCGCGGATACCGCGGTACATCACCTCGGTGCAGGGATGGCCATGAATATCGACCAGGCCCGGCATCAGACATTTACCCGCGCCGTCGATGACCTGATCGCTGTCGCCGCCGTAATCGCGGCCAACGAAGGTGATCTCGTTGCCGGCAAAGACCAGATCGCCGCCTTTAAGATAGCCATGGCCGCCCAGGCTCTCATCCCAGGCAACAATCCAATCGACATTCTTGAAATGCGTCGTCGTCATCGAACACCTCCCTACGTCAATAACAGCAATATTCTTTTGGTCTTATCCGGCATTTTTCGGAAAATTCTTGCAGGCCGGATCGATCAGCACCCATGGCAGGGCGCTGTCGGTCCACAGATTGACCCGTGGCTTGAACCAGTCAGGATCATCCAGCGAGCCGGCCTTGAGGGCAAGGGCATCAGGACGGGCCGCGACTTCCGAGTACAGGGGCGAGCCGCAGTTGGGGCAAAACACCCTGGGGATCGGGTTGCCGCTGTCGCCGGTATCCAGATAGGTCTTGGTCTCGCCCTCGAACGCGATATCCTCGCGCGGCACCAGGGCGGACATGGAAAAAGCGGCGCCGGATTGCTTGCGGCAGTTTTTGCAATGGCAGGCCAATTGCAGTTTCGGCTTGGTCTTGATTTCATATCTCACCTGCCCGCAAAGGCAGCCGCCGGTGATTTTATCAGCCATTTCCGTCTCTCCACCATATATCCGGACCAGACCACCTTAACCCATTCACCGCAGCAGAGGCAGAGCGCGGAGGTAAATTCCTTACAAGAAGAAATCCTGTTGCGGCATTTGGGTACATGGGCGAGAACAAGACACCGTTTTAAATCTGCCAGGAACGAGACCAACATGGACATGGACAGAATTCGCGCCGAAACGCCGGGCACCGACAAGGTCATTCATTTGAATAACTGCGGCGCCGGCCTGATGCCGCAGCCGGTGCTGGACGCGGTGGTCGCCCATCTGCGTCTGGAGGCGGAGATCGGCGGTTACGAGGCCGAGGACGCAGCGGCAGGCGCGCTGGACAATACCTACAGCGCGCTCGGTAAGTTATTGAACTGCGGCCTGGACGAACTGGCCGTGGTCGAGAACGCCACCGTGGCCTGGGACATGGCCTTTTACGGCCTGCCCATGAAACGGGGGGATGTGGTGCTGACCGCCATGTCCGAATATGCCTCGAACTATATTGCCTATTTGCAGCGGGCCGAGCGTGACGGCATCGAAATCCGCGTGGTGCCTAACGACAACACCGGGCAAACCGACGCCGCCGCCCTGGCCAACATGATCGACGATCGGGTCAAGCTGATCTCCATCACGCACGTGCCCACCAATGGCGGCCTGATCAACCCCGCCGCCGCGATCGGCAAGGTGGCGCGCGACGCGGGCATCCCCTATCTGCTGGATGCCTGCCAGTCAGCCGGTCAACTCCCCCTTGATGTGGAGGCGATCGGTTGCGACATGCTATCGGCAACGGGGCGCAAGTTCCTGCGCGGGCCACGGGGCACGGGCTTCTTGTATGTCCGTGACAGCATGCTGGAGCGGCTGGATCCACCGTTCCTTGACCTGCATGCCGCGACCTGGACCGCGCCGGAACAATACCAGGTGCTGCCCAATGCGCGGCGGTTCGAGAATTGGGAGAACTACGTGGCCGGCAAGGTCGGCCTTGGCGTCGCCGTGGATTACGCCCTGGAAATCGGCCTTGATGCCATTGCCGAACGGGTGCAAGGCCTGGCCGACGGTTTGCGCCAACGCATGGCGGCCCTGCCCGGCATCACGGTGCGGGATCTGGGCGCCGAGAAATCCGGCATCATCAGTTTCTCGGTTGCCGATACGCCCCCCGAACAGGTTGCCGCCGCCTGTGCCGACGCCAAGATCAACATCTCGACCTCCTCCGCACGCTCAACCCAGCAAGACATGCATCATCGCGGCATCGAGATGATGAACCGCATGGGCGTGCATTATTACAATACAGAGGAGGAACTCGACTGCTTTATCGAAACTCTTTCTCGCATCACAAGAGGCGTCAAATAACCAAGAAGACGATAAAGAAGGATAGGAAGGCGATTAGGAATGTGGTGGGGAAGCCCAAGGACCATTGGGTCTCACAAAGCTCCTGCTCTCGTACCAAGGCGCGGTCATAGAGACCCATATAGACGCTGTGCGAAGGCATCGACGCCCCGCATCAACACCATTGTCTCCGCCACGGGCAAATAGGAGGCAGGATCCACCACCAGCCTTCATCATAATTTAACCATGCCAATGCCAATCTAGTGCATGGCTCAAGTTATTTGGATAACCGGCCTCAGCGCCGCGGGAAAGACATCCACCGCCGAAGTCGTGGTCAAACAGCTTCGCGCCCGGGGCGAGGCCGCAGTGATGCTCGACGGCGATGCCGTGCGCGAGATTGTGCGCGATCCCAACGTTGGCCATGACCGCGCCAGCCGCCTGGCCAATGCCTACCGGATTTGCCGGCTAGCCCATTTCATGGCGAAACAGGATCTTGTCGTGGTGGTGGCAACCATGTCTCTGTTTCATGAAATCCATCAATGGAACCGGGAAAACCTTCCCGGCTATTTCGAGGTTTTGATTGAGGTCGATCTGGAAATCCTGCGCGAACGGGATCAAAAAGGCGTCTATGGCGACGGGACGTCGGCGGCGCCGTGTAATGTCGGTGGGGTCGATTTGACGGTTGAGTTTCCGCGCCACCCCCATCTAACAACGGATAATAATCCGGCGACGGATGATCGTGGCCAGATCGCGAGGGAAATAATCGTGGCGCTGGATGGCCCGGTTCAGGCCGTCGACCAGGAAAGCTTCAGGCGGACAGCACATTCCGCTGGTGCCAAGACGCAGGGATAACGCTTGATGCAGGCCATTGCCGTCGGTTGCGACTACGATAAAAACGATCCTATCTCGGTGGATACCGCGAACCGGATCTGGTCAGTGGTTATGGCGAATAGCGCGCCGGACGATGCCATCTGTGTCTTGGACTTTGATCAACATGGAGCCCGTTTCGAGGCCATGTCAAAGCGCCAAGGCGAGGAACGGGCCATCACCTACGTTGATGGCGATGCCGCGCTTTATCGCCGACGGTGGAATGCGGCAGAAGTGAACTATACCGACCACCACTACAAATTTGTAATTATCGTCGCGCCGCCGCAACGCTATGATTACATCACCCGCTTCGTGGATAACCATTTCGTTGGCGAGCCCATGGCTGTTCTGCCCTATGTCTCTACGGGCACCCCGGATCCGACCGTAATACCATTGCACTTTGCCGATCCGACCCAGATTGTCGCGGTAAGCTATCCCAATGCCGGTGCCAACCGGTTCATTCCGGTCTTCTCCGCCCTGATGCGCCTGCTCTCAATCGATCAAGTTCCATTCGTCTTGCCCAATTCAAACCGTAGGTATATTCGCCGTCACAAAGCCAGCAAGCCGGTTGATGGAACCTTTTACGACGGCTATTTTCGCAATCTTATCGACAATTTGGATGACTATTCCTGGGTCGAACTCCATGCGCCGGTTACCAGCCATTTTCTAGCGACACTCGCCGATACCAAGGTTGTCCATCTCTACCGTGATCCCCGGGATGTGATGACATCCAGTAGTTTGCGCGGTGTTTATGACAGTGTTGGCCGTGACACTACGGTGGATGAGCTTGTCAAAGAGAAGGCCTTTCGAGGTTTTCTCGCTGGTGGCGAGTATATGCATCCCCAACAGGACTATTTCGGGCAAACGATGTCGTTTGCGGAAATCGCCGAGAGTTTCCGCGCCATCCAGGACTACGACAATATTTACGGCCTCAGGTTCGAGGATATTCGCTATCACCCGCGGGAAGCCTATCGCGACCTTTTGGCTTGGCTAGGTCTGGATAAGATTGATCTGGCGCCCATCTCCGATCCGGTTCTCGATAGTGTTATCGAACTGGGGACCTTCGCCCATCAATCGGGTGGCAAATATGTTGAAGGCAAGGAAGATGCGGTTTCGATCTTTAACGATGGCAGCCCTGCGATCAATTTGAGTTTGCGCAAAGGAATCAAAGGGGACTGGAAAAACCATTTCTCACCCGACATCGTGGCCGAAGTGAAGCGCGTCGCCGGTGATCACATCGTCGCCATGGGCTACGAACAGGACATGAACTGGTAGAATTGGTGTCTCTGGAAGCTATTTGACGGCGTAGCCCATAGCCTTCAGTTTGGCCATGGCGGCGGCGGCCACGGCGGCGCCGTGTTTCTTGCCCCAGATCACGCCGGCCTGACGTCCGCCCAGCAGGATCGCCGGCGCCGCTTCGCGGGCCTTTTGCCCCAGGGGCGAGGCGTGAAAGGCCAACAGCCCATCGATTTCCTCCGCCGTGAAGGTTTTGGCATAGACCGCCACGATCAGGTCCAGAAACTCGTCCCGGCGCGCGGTTAGTTCAGCGGCGAAGGCATCCACGTAGGCATCGGCCATTTTGTTCGAGGCGCCGGGATGTCCGGCCAGAAAGCTTTTGCGGACCAGGGGGCGCTGGCGATCAATCACCCCATCGGCCACGGCCTGGGCGCCATCCATCTCGATCAACTGGCGGATCTTGTCGTTAGTGCTCTGCCCCGCCTGCGCCGGCAGCATCACAAGCAGAATGGCGAAAGACAAAAGAACCATGGCGAAACGTTGCATGAGCATCCTCATTGGCTGAATAGAGTTCCTAAACCGAACCTTAGAATCACACCGACCGTGTCAGGTCAAGAGCGCGTTGCGGCGCCGTTCCGGTTGCCATACGCTGGCATTGCAGTCGAGTATTCGGCCAGGCGAAAACGAGGAAGCCTTCATGGCAAATCAGGAGCACGACAAAGCTGCGCATCTGGCGGCCTTTTCCAAGGCCTTCAACGGCAATGACGTAGCGGCGACGGCGGATCTGGTAACGGAGGACTTTGTCTGGATTTTCTACGAAGGCCCCGACAGCCCCGAAGGCCGCGTCCTAAGCGGCGCGGCGGCGGCCTGCGCGGCGGTGGTGGAACGCGCCGGGCAATTGAAGTCGCCGATCCGCTTTACCGAATCGGAGCAATTTCCCTGCGGCGAACGGATCTTCACCACCTATCGGGCGTCTGGCGAATTTCATGCCACCGGACCATTTGATGTGCGTGCGGTTGATATCTACACCTTTCGCGGCGACAAGTTGGCGTGCAAGGATACCTACTGGAAAAAGATCGTCGACTAGGGCCATATAGGGTCATGGCTATCTTGAAAATCGCCCGCATGGGCCATCCCGTCCTGCGCCAGCCCGCCGAAGAGGTCAGCGACCCGGCGGCACCGGAAATCAGCGCCCTGGTCAATGATATGCTTGAGACCATGCTTGATGCGCCGGGCGTCGGGCTGGCGGCCCCACAGGTGCATGTGCCCCTGCGCCTGGTGATTTTCCGCGTGCCCTCGACGGAAGTCGAAAGCGTGGCCGGGGGCGAGGCACCCCTGACCGTATTGATCAATCCGGTTCTCGAACCTCTGGGCGAGGAAATGGAAGAGAATTGGGAGGGCTGCCTGTCCCTGCCCGGCCTGCGCGGCCTGGTACCCCGCCACAGTCAATTGCGCTATCATGGCGTGGGGCTGGATGGGGAAATCATCGACCGCACCGTGGATGGCTTTCATGCCCGCGTGGTGCAGCATGAATGCGACCACCTCGATGGTATCCTCTATCCACAGCGCATGCGCGATCTGACCGGCTTGATCTTTGAAAGCGAGATGCGCCACGTCATCGCCGAAGCCCGCGCCAGGGAACAGGCCGAAACAAAGGCGGAAGACTGATGAACGATAAAAGCAGCGAAACCAGGGACGAAGCCCGACGGGCCATTTTGGATGGCGCCTTGCGCGCCGTGCCCTTCGACGGCTGGTCCGCGGCCGCCGTGACCGCCGGCATAGAGGCTGCGATCCTCGCCGGCGTTGACCCGGAACAGGCGCACGCCGCCTTTCCCGGCGGCGCGAAACAGCTATTGCAATTCTTCATGGCCGAAGCGGACCGCGACATGGTGACCCGGGCGGAAGCCCTTGGCCTGGCCGATGGCCCCGTGCGGGAGCGGATCAGCGGTATTATCCGCCTGCGTCTGGAAGCCCTGGCGCCCCATAAAGAGAGCATTCGCCGCGCCTTGACCCTGCAGTTGCTGCCGGGGCGGAGGCCGAGTGCCATGCGCGGTCTGTACCACACGGTCGACGCCATCTGGCGGGCCGCCGGCGACAGCAGCGTCGATTTTAATTTTTACAGCAAGCGGGCTTTGCTGGCGGCAGTCTATGGCAGCACGCTGCTGCACTGGCTGGACGACACATCGGATGATTGCACCGAGACGTGGGAATTCCTGGACCGCCGTATCGCCAATACCCTGCGCATCGGCAAGATCAGGCGCCGGACCGAGAAACTGCTGTACTGCATCCCCTCGCCCCTGCCCACCTTGGCGCGGCTGCGCTATGGGACAAGCGCCCGGCAGGAAGCATAGAACGCCAATATTGCGATCAGCCGCGACTCGCTCTAGTTGCCGGGGGTCTTCAGGGTCCATTCCACGGTATGACGCAGGACCTTGCCCAAGGCCCGGTCGAACGCCTTGATGACCTGCCGCATCTCGGTGCCTTCCGACTTGATGGCCGCTTCAAAGGTTTTCGAGGCAATGATGGCGCGCTGGGGCAATTTCACTAATTTGGCGTTCAGGCGCACCCGCGCGGTGGGGGCAACACCGGCTTTGAAATATTCCGCCTGAAATTCCCGCATCTCGGTCTTTAGGTTGTAGTCGGAACGCAGGCCAATGGCCTTGCGGCCCACGGCAACGATGGCGCCGCTGTTTTCAAAGCTTTCCACCAACAGGGTCTGGAACATGCGCGGGGCGCGCTCGGTCCAGCGGGCGCGAGCGAAATATTTCAATTCCGTGGCCGAGGCGCGTAAGGCGATGCGGTCAACGTTGAGGCCGCCGGAGGCGACCGGTTCCTCCACTACCAACTGCCATTTAACCTGGGGCAGTCCTCCGGCGAAGGTACTCTTTGGTGTCAGGGTATAAAGGTTCGGCGGTGGGCCACCCAGCGAGGGCAACAGGCCATCGCAGCCCAGCAAGCCAAATGTGACCGTAACCAGACCAATCCAGGCCAGCCATTTTTTTCTGAAATTTGTCATCGTCATCATTCCGCCTCGAAACCGCCACCCTGGTCACCAAAAAGAAATTGCGCCGGGTCGCTTTGCAGGTCCTCGATCAACAGGGTCGCGGAGGCGATCAACACCCGCGCCTCTTCCAGGAACCGGGTTAATTCCAGCAAGCCGTCGTTGGAGAAGGCCGTCAGCCCTTCGCGGTTGTCCGCCACCAGGGTATTGAATTCCTTGCCCACTGCCTCGAACTCTTTCGAAGCGGCGCTGATATCCAGGAATGTCTGGCGCAACTCCTGCTCCATCAAACCATCCGCCGTGCTCAGGGTACCCCGGGCCACCGACAGGGTAGCGTCGGCGCCATCGATCAGGCTGCTCAACCGGCCCATCAGCTTGTTGGTCTTACCGGCGATTTGTTCCAGATCCACCAGCAACCGCTCCAACTCCGGTCCGCGCTTGGCCAGGCGGCCGCTCAGATCATCGACATTGGTCAGAATGTTTGCAAAGGCCGCGCGGTTATCCTCGTTGACCAGCATGGTCACCCCGTCGATCAGAACAATGGCCCGCTTGATCAATTCCGGCGCGCCGGCAAAAAAGGCCTGGATCGCAGAACGCTCCGATTGCAATCGCGGCAAGGCGCCGGTGGGCCCGAACCTTGGCGGTCCCGCCGCCGCCGTGCCGCCGCGCAGCTGGATGAAGGCGACGCCTGTTATGCCCTGTAATTCAAGCTTCGCCACGGTGTCGGCGCGGACCGGCGTATCGCGCGCCACTTCCAGAGTGACGAGAACCTTGGAGGGATCGTCCCTGGCGATTTCAATGGCCGTCACGACGCCAACGGGAATGCCGTTGTAACGCACGTCGCCACCCAGCGACAGGCCTGAAACCGCTTCCTCGAAAGCGACTTGGTAGTAGGCGAATTCCTGATCTATTTCGATCTTCGCCAGCCACAAGACAATGCCGAACAAGCCAAGAACCACGACCAGTACGAATGATCCGATCACCACATGATTGGCCCGTGTTTCCATTTTTAGGTGCTCACCTCTTCCAACAGCTCGTCTTTTTGGGGCTGTGCCGCACGGGCCCTGGGGCCATGAAAATATTCCTGCAACCAAGGGTGTTCGTGGCGCAACATATCGGCCATGGGCCCGACCACCAAAACACGCTTCTCGGCCAATACCGCAATGCGGTCGCAGATGGCGTGCAGGCTGTCCAGATCATGGGTCACCATGAACACCGTCAGGCCCAGATTGACCTGCAGGCGCCGGATCAATTGATCAAAGTTCGCCGCCCCGATGGGATCAAGTCCAGCGGTCGGCTCGTCAAGGAAAATCAAATCCGGATCCAGGGCCAGACTGCGGGCCAGGCCGGCCCGCTTGCGCATGCCGCCGGACAACTCAGAGGGATATTTCGATCCTGCCTCGGGCGGCAGGCCGACCATGGCGATCTTCAGGGCGGCGATTTCGTCACGCAGCCGCGCCGGCATGCCCAGATGCTCTTTCATGGGCACCTCGATATTCTGCGCCACGGTCAGGGACGAAAACAAGGCCCCATCCTGGAACAGCACGCCCCAACGCTGCTCCACCGCCAGGCGTTCTTCCGGCATGATCTCGGCCAAGTCCCGGCCAAACACTTCGATGCGTCCTGCGGCGGGGCGGTTAAGACCGATGATGGTCCGCAACAGCACCGATTTGCCCGTGCCCGAGCCGCCGACGATGCCCAGAATCTCGCCCCGGCGCACCTCCAGGTTCAGGCCGTCGTGAACAACCTGATCGCCAAATTGGGTTCTAAGGCCCTCCACGCGGATAATGGCATCGTCCATGTTCTAGACCCCCACGGCGGCGAAGAAAATCGAGAACATGGCATCCACCACGATCACCAGGAAGATACCGGTGACAACCGAGCGGGTGGTCTGCTGGCCGACGCTTTCAGCGCTTCGGGTGACCCGCAAGCCTTCGAGGCAGCCGACCATGGCGATCAGGAAGGCAAAAAACGGCGCCTTGATGATGCCGACCCAAAACGACCAGAGCGAAACCGCATCCTGCAGCCGTTCCAGATACAGGCCGGGCGATATATCCAGAGCCGCCCAGCACATGAGCATACCGCCGAACAGGCCCAGCATGTCGGCGAAGAACGCCAGCAAGGGCAGCGTGATGACCAGGGCCAGAACCCTGGGCAGGACCAACACCTCCATGGGATCGAGGCCCAGGGTGCGCATGGCGTCCACTTCCTCGTTCACCACCATGGAGCCGATCTCGGCCGTGAAGGCGCTGCCCGAACGGCCGGCGACAACGATGGCGGTCAACAGAATGGCGATCTCGCGCAGTACCGAGACGGCGATCAGATTGACCACGAAAATCTCGGCGCCGAAGCGTTGCAATTGTGTCGCGCCTTGGTAGGCCAGCACCACGCCGATCAAAAAGGAAATCAGGCCGACGATGGGCAGGGCGTTAAAGCCGACCTTTTCCATATGATAGACCAGTGACACCAGACGCAGACGGCTGGGGTGGCGCAGGCTGCGCCCCAGGCTGACCAGCAACAGACCCAGAAACGCCACCTGCTCCTTTGCCTCGACACCGACTTCGATGGCGCCTCGGCCCACGCGCTCCAGAACGGCTATCAGGGCGGCTGGCCGCGGCGGTTCGATCTCGGCCGGTTGGTCGTTGGCGGCTACCTGTTCCAGCATGGTCTGATAGGCCGGCGTCAGTCCGCTGAAATCAGCCCGGCCGCCGCCCATCCGGAAGCTCTTCAGGGTGCGGTACAACAACCAGGCCCCGGCGGTATCCAGGCGTTCAACCTCGCCCAGGTCGAGCACCACCGGCATGTTATCCGCTGGCGCGAGCCCCTGTAGCTGAAGATCCAGCCGCGTCACATTGCGGGCATCCCAATGGCCGCCGGCCTGCAACAGCATCGTGCCGCCCTCGCCTGCCGCTGTTTTCAGCCACCCTTCGGCCATGCGCCTCAAATTCCTATTTCCCTGCACGCCAACGTGGCATGGCACGGGGTTATCAGGCAAGATGGGCGGCAGGAAAAAAATGTCCACAACACCCGGAGCCGAAATGCCGAAATTCGCCGCCAATCTGACCGTTCTATTTACCGAAATGCCGGACAAAGAACGCTATGCCGCCGCCGCCAAGGCCGGCTTCAAGGGCGTGGAAAGCCTTTTTCCCTACGTTCACGGCACGGCTGATCTGAAGGACTGGCTGGGCGCGGG
>CAYWYB010000127.1:0-13430 GCA_964462145.1 uncultured Rhodospirillaceae bacterium | reverse complement strand
ATTGCCGGCGCAGGGGTTCGGGAATCCGGGCCAGGGCCAGCCGTGCCAGATCCTCGATCTCGGCCAAGCTTGGTGCCATGTGCCCGCCACTGCTCATAAGCGGCAGTTTAGCCCGCCAATAGGGCCGATGCCATGATCGGGCGCATCCATGGACGAGTTGCCGCCGTGGTACTGTCGCTGGCAGCCGTGTTGGCGGTTACGCAGCCGGCAAAGGCGGATTTCTCGGCCGGCCTGAAAGCCTATGGCCAGGGGGATTTCGCCACCGCGCGCGCGCAATGGGAAAAAGCGGAAGCCGGCGGCGGCAAGAACGCCAACATGGCCCATTACCGCCTGGGCCTGATGCTGGTGCATGGCATCGGCGTGAACAGGGAGGCGGACACCGGCCTGGCCTGGCTGCGCAAGGCGGCCGAGGCTGGCTTGACCCTGGCGCAGTTGGATCTGGCGGAAATGCTGTTCAAGGGCACCGAACTGCCACGGGATTACAGCGAGGCCTTGAAATGGAGCCGGGCCGCTGCAAAATCGGGCAGTGCCCTGGCCCGTTATTACATGGGCCGGCATTTCGACCGGGGCCTGGGCGTCGGCCTCGACTATCGCCAGGCCCTGGCGCATTTCAAATTCGCGGCGGAAAAAGGCGTGGCCCAGGCTCAGCGCCGTCTGGGCCAGTATTTCATGGCCGGCATCACCGTGGATGCGGACCCGGAAGAAGGCCTGCACTGGCTGGAACTGGCGGCGAATGCCGGCGATGGATTGGCGCAATATGTGGTAGCCCGGCATTATAATCTCGGCAAGAAGGTGGACCAGGATCTGCAAAAGGCCAAGAGCTTTTATCTGCGCGCGGCGAAGGCCGGCAATGCCAAGGCGCAGCACGATTTGGCCATGTTCCACATCAAGGGCCTGGCCGGGGACAAAAACCTGAAGGAAGCCCGCTTTTGGCTGCAACGGGCGGCGGCGAGCGGCATCGCCCAATCGCAATTTCAGCTTGGCCGGTTGGAATTGACTGAACTGGGCCATCCGCTGTTGATGTATGAAGCTTTCGATTGGATTGGCCGCTCCTGGCGGCAGCACCACGCCCCTAGCCAGGAACTGATAGCCAAGCTGGCCAAGGATTTGCCGGCGCGCCTGCAACTCAACAAGCCGCGCGGCAAGATCGATCCCGACGCAACCACCTTCTGCCTACTCGCCCATGCTATTTCGGCTTGGCGGGATATTGATGAGCATTGTGCCAAGATGGCTAAATTCGGCCAGATCGTGGCACAATATGTCATGGGCCGGATTAATGAATATGGCCTGGGACGGGCAAGGAATTTACAGAAAGCGTTCAAATGGTACCACCAGGCCGCCGTCGCCGGGCTGCCGCGGGCCCAGAATGCCCTGGGCCGAATGTTTATGCGGGGCCTGGGTGTCGAGCGCAATGCCAAACGGGGCGCCACCTGGGTGCGACGGGCGGCAGAACAAGGCTATCCGCCGGCACAGTTCAATCTGGGTTTCATGCACGAAAAGGGTCTTGGCGTGAAGAAAGAGGCGGTGGCGGCTGCGAACTGGTACCGGCGCGCGGCGGAACACGGCCACGCCCGTGCACAGTTCAATCTCGCCACCCGGTATGTCACCGCCGACGGTCTGGTCGCCGATATGGTGCAGGCCTACAAATGGCTGTTGCTGGCCGCTATTCCCCAGGGCGTCGACCCGAACGAAGGCGAGGTGGTGGCGGGAAAAGCGCGGCGCTCACAACGGCTGCTGGCGGCTGGTCTGACACCGGCACAGCTGCAGGAAGCGAAAGCGGAGGCGGCCGCCTTTCGGCCGAAATAGCCATATGAGCGATCTACTGACAGGAAAGCGCCGCGAAGAGGCATTGGCCGGTCTGTCCGGCTGGACACTGCAAAAGGACCGCGACGCGATCGAAAAATCCTTCACTTTCGAGAATTTCAGCAGCGCCTTTGGCTTCATGAGCCGCATTGCCTTGCAGGCCGAAGCCATGAACCATCACCCTGAATGGTTCAATGTCTATAACCGGGTCGATATCACCCTGACCAGCCACGACGTCGCCGGCCTGAGCGAACGGGATATCACCCTGGCCAACTTTATCGATGCCATCGCGAACGACATCGAAACATAGTCTCGTTTTCAGGCCGCGACGGCGGCCCGGCGCTACTGCGCCGCCCCTCGTGGAGCGGTGCGCCTTGGCGCACTAGCGTGAACGAAATATTTTAGCGCGGCGCCATGCGGATGGCGCCGTCCAGGCGGATAGTCTCGCCGTTCAGCATGACGTTTTCCACGATCTGCCGAGCCAGTTGGGCATATTCATGGGGCACGCCCAGCTTCTTCGGAAACGGTACGCTGGCCGCCAGCGAGGCACGCACGTCCTCGGGCAAGGTGCCCAGCAACGGCGTCTCGAAAATACCGGGCGCGATGGTGCAGACGCGCACGCCCTTGTCCGCCAGATCCCGGGCCACCGGCAGGGTCATGCCGACAATACCGCCTTTCGAAGCGGAATACGCCGCCTGGCCGATCTGTCCATCATAGGCCGCGACCGACGCGGTGTTGATAACCACGCCCCGTTCGCCGTCCGCCAAGGGTTCCATTTCCACCATGTCGGTGCTGGCCAGACGGATGCAGTTGAAAGTACCGATCAGGTTGATTTTGATGATCCGCTCGAACTGATCAAGGGGATGCGCCGCACCCCGTGACGTTGTCTTGATCGCTGTTCCGGTACCGGCGCAGTTAACCAGGATACGGGCCGTGCCCAGGGCTTCCTTGGTCTCGCCAATGGCGGCTATAACGCTGTCTTCCGAAGTGACATCGCATTTGCAAAAGACGCCGCCGATGTCCTTGGCGATGGCCATGCCCTTGTCTTCCTGAATATCCCAAATCGCCACCTTGGCGCCGGCCGAAGCCAGCTCCCGCGCCGTGCCCTCGCCCAGACCCGAGGCGCCGCCCGTAATGATCGCTACCTGTCCATCGGCTTGCATGATGTGTCACTCCCAAATTTTAAAATTCTATTGCCGCCTCATAGCAGATCGCATACCTGGGTAGCAATCATTGCAAATGCGTCAGAACCGCCCATATGCCGCATATGGACAACGATGGCAAAAGCGCCAACGAGATCCGCGTGCGCCGGGATTTTTGGCCAAAAATTCGCCGTGTTCTGGGCCGCGTTCCCTTTGCCGCCGAACTGGTGGCCGCCTACTACTGCGCTCTCGATCCCGCCACGCCAGCATCGGCCAAGGCCATTCTGCTAAGCGCCCTGGCCTATTTCATCATGCCGGTTGATCTGGTGCCGGATTTCATCGCCGCGCTCGGCTTCACCGATGACGCCGCCGTGCTGTACATGGCGGTGAACAAAGTGCGTCAGCATATTCGCCCTGAACATCGTGAGCAGGCGAAGGACTTCCTGAACAGCGATTAATCCCTGGGCACGGCGGGGGGATCAATGGCGGGCTGTGATGGCTGCGCCTTATACCCCAAGCGGGCCTCGCGGATGCCGATGTACAGGGTTGCCGCGACGACGATTATGGCGCCAGTAACGGTCCAGTTGTCGGGAATTTCGGCGAACAGCAGAAAGCCGATGGCACCGGCGAACAGCAGCCTTGTATAGTCGAACGGCAGCAGCGCCGTTGCCTCACCGATACGATAGGCGCGGATCATGCAATACTGGCCCGCCGCACCCAGCGCCCCAATCGCCATCAGGAACGACAGCTCGGCCAAGGTCGGCGTCCGCCAGACCAATAAAGCCGGGCCCAGCGCCACCAAGGAGGAGACGGCGCCAAAATAGAACAACATGGATTCCGGGCTTTCCGTGGTAGAGAGCTTCTTGATCATGATGGTGACCGAGGCGACCAGGAAGGCGCCCAGCACCGCGACCAAGGTCGCCGGTTCGATCTCGCCACCAGGCCGCAGCATGATGACAACGCCAACGAAACCCACGGCGGTGGCGGTCCAGCGGCGCAAACGCACCACTTCGCCCAGAAACAATACGGCCAGGGGAATAATGAACAGCGCCCGGGCGTAGCTGATGGAGACCGCATCGGCCAAAGGCAAATGGGTAACCGCATAAAAGCCGCACAGCATGGCGCAGGAACCACAGACCGCGCGCGTCAGCTGCAAGCCTAGGCGCCGGGTACGGACCACGCCCAAACCGAAGCGGAAGAAAAACGGCATCACCGCGAACAAACCGAAAAGAGCGCGGAAAAACGACAGCTGGAAGGAATCGAAGGTCCCGCCCAGCAGCTTCACCACCGTGGTCATGACGGAAAACATGACACAGCCCAGGACGATCCACAGCGCGCCGCGGGTATTGCCGGGCAGGCCGCGTACGCGGACTCGCATCTCCGCCGCGGTCACCGTGCGGCTCCGCCAGATAAGTCATCTCTGATTTGCATGGCGGCAACCTAGTGGAGAGGCGTTAAGGAAACCAGAACCGTATACGCATGGCTGGGTTGCGGTACGGAGATGGCCCCGAAGACGAATGGAGATGAATATGGCCGGGATTTCGGGTTTAGCGTAAACTGGAGGCCTTGATCGAGGAGAGTGATTGTGAGCGAGACCGCGTCAGAGACACCGTTGTGGCAACCGAACGAGTTACAGGCCGCGACCACCAACATGGGCCGCTTCATGACCGAGGTGGAGCACCGCTGGGCCGAGGAGATACCGGATTACGCCGCGCTGCACCAATGGTCCATTAACCGGCGGGAGGATTTCTGGACAACGGTGTGGGATTTCTGCGGCGTGCGGGCCGCCACGCGGGGAAAGGTAGGGCTGCGCAATGGCGAGGCCATGCCCGGCGCCGAATGGTTCCCCGAGGCGCGGCTGAATTTCGCCGAAAATCTGCTGCGCGGCGAAGGCGGCGAGCCGGCGATCATTTTCTGGGGCGAGGACCGCATCAAGCGCACCCTGAGCCATAGTGACCTGAACGGCGCCGTTTCGCGCCTGCAACAGGCTTTGCGCGCGGCCGGCATCGGCGTCGGCGACCGGGTCGCCGGCTTTTTGCCCAATCTGCCCGAAACCGTAATCGCCATGCTGGCCGCGACCTCTCTAGGTGCGGTCTGGTCATCCTGCTCGCCGGATTTCGGCACCCAGGGCGTGCTGGACCGTTTCGGCCAGATCGAGCCGAAGGTACTGTTCGTAGCGGATGGCTATTTTTATGGCGGCAAGGAGTTCGACTGCCTGGACAAGGTCAAGGAGATCACCGCGCAGCTACCCAGCGTGGAGCAGTTGATTGTGGTGCCCTACATGCGCGCGGTACCACCCCTGGATGGTTTGAACAACGCCGTGCTGCAGGATGATTTTCTGGCCCCACATACGGCGGGCGAGATTGAATATACCCGCGTGCCCTTCAATTCACCGCTCTACATCATGTATTCCTCGGGCACCACGGGGGCGCCAAAATGCATCGTGCATGGGGTCGGCGGCACGATATTGCAGCATCTGAAGGAACATCAGTTGCATGCGGATGTGCGCCCCGGCGATCGCGTGTTCTTTTTCACCACCTGCGGCTGGATGATGTGGAATTGGCTGGTTTCCGCCCTGGCCTCGAAGGCAACCATTCTACTGTTCGACGGCCTGCCGGCGCATCCCGACGGCAACATTCTGTTTGATTTTGCCCAGGAAGCGAAAGCGACCCATTTCGGCACCTCGGCCAAATGGCTGGATTCCATTGCCAAGGCCGGCATCGCGCCGATTGAAAGCCATGATCTATCGAAGCTGCGGGCGCTGCTATCAACCGGTTCTCCCCTGTCGCCCCAGGGGTTTGATTACGTCTATGAAAAGATCAAGACAGACATCCATCTCGCCTCAATCTGCGGCGGCACGGACATTGTCTCGTGTTTCATGGGCGGGGTGCCCACCCTGCCCGTCTGGCGCGGCGAGATCCAGGCACCCAGCCTCGGCATGGCGGTCGAGGTCTTTGACGGCAGCGGCCAATCCCTGCAAACCGAACAGGGCGAATTGGTCTGTACGGCGCCGTTTCCCTGCATGCCTATCGGATTTTGGAACGATGACGAAGGCAGCCGCTATCACGCCGCCTATTTCGACGTCTATCCCAACGTCTGGCGCCATGGCGATTGGGTCTCGTTCACCGAACATGGCGGCATGGTGGTCTATGGCCGCTCCGACGCCACCCTGAACCCGGGCGGCGTACGCATCGGCACGGCGGAGATCTACCGCCAGGTGGAGCAGTTGGAGGAGGTTCTGGAAGGCCTGGTGATTGGCCAGCAATGGGACAGCGATACCCGCATTATTCTGTTCGTCATCCTGCGCGAGGGTCACAGCCTGGACGATGATCTGATTGGCCGCATCAAGCACCAGATCCGTACCGGCGCCTCGCCCCGGCATCTACCGGCCAAGGTGCTGCAGGTCAGCGACATTCCCCGCACGGTCAATGGCAAGATCACCGAAATGGCGGTGACGGAGGTCATTCATGGCCGCGAGGTCAAGAACCGCGAAGCGCTGGCCAATCCGGAAGCGCTGGAGCTGTACAAGAACATGCCCGAACTGGCGGAATAAATGGAGGATTCCACGATGCGTAAGCGTACCACCACCCTGTTGCGAGAGCGGTTGGCGGAGCCTGGTATTCTGGTCAAGCCGGGCGCCTTCAATGCCATGAGCGGACGGATTATCGAGGCCGCCGGCTTCAAGGTCATGGGGCTTTCGGGCTATAGCGTCTCGGCCTCGTTGCTGGGCAAGCCGGACGTGGGCCTGATCACCCTGGATGAAATGGTCACCACCACGCGCTATATCACCGCCGCCACCGACGTGCCGCTGCTGGCCGATGGCGACACCGGTTACGGCAATGCCATCAACGCCATGCGGACAACGCAGGAGTTTATCCGCGCCGGGGCCGCCGGCATGCATATCGAGGATCAGGTGGCGCCCAAGCGGTGCGGCCACGTGGCCGGCAAGGAAATCATCCCGATCGAGGAAGCGGTGGGCAAATATGCCGCCTGCGCCCAGGTCCGCGACGAGATGGATCCTGATTTCCTGCTCATCGCCCGCACGGATGCCCGCGGCGTGAAGGGAGGCAGCGTCGAGGAAGTGATCCGCCGGGCCAACGCCTATGTGGAGGCCGGCGCCGACATGATCTTCCCCGAGGGCCTGATCACGGAAGAGGAAGTCGCCCGCGTCTGCCAAGAGGTCAAGGCGCCGATCCACTATAACCGCACCGGCGTCTCGCCTTTCCTGAGCAAGCAGCGCCTGGAGGAATTGGGCGTTGCCATCGTCTCCAACGCCTCCGGAGCCCTGCGCGCGGCAACGCGCGGAATGTGGGATTATATGGAAGGCTTCGCGGCGGAGGATGTGGACTACGCCCTGCGCTTCCTTGAGGAAACCAAGGATCATCCTACCGGCAACATGCATGAATTCGTCGGCTTCCCGGAAATCCGCAAGCTGGAAGAAACCTATCTGCCCAAGGAAGACGTTATCGCCCGCTACGCCAACTCCCTCGGCTACAAGCCATGAGCCGACATGCCAAGGTGAAAGCGTCAACAGCCATGCGGCGCCTGGTTGAGGGCAAGAAAACTTTCGTGCGGCCCGGCTGCCATGACGCGCTGTCGGCGCGCATCGCCGAGGCGGCGGGTTTCAAGGCCATCGCCATGTCCGGCTACGCCGTCTCTGTCTCACTGTTGGGCAAGCCCGACGTGGGCCTGATCACCCTGACCGAAACCGTACGCATGTGCCGCTATATCTGCAACGCGGTGGATATCCCGGTGATGGTCGATGCGGACACCGGCTATGGCAACGCCATCAACGTCATGCGCACCGTGGATGAAATTATCAACGCCGGCGCGGGCGGGTTGTTTATCGAGGATCAGGTCGATCCCAAACGCTGCGGTCATGTGGCGGGCAAGCGCCTGGTTTCGATCGAGGAAGCCGCCGGCAAGATCCGCGCCGCCGACAAGGTCCGGCGCGAGCTTGACCCGGACGTCATCCTGATGGCGCGTACCGATGGACGCGGCGCCCTGGGCGGCAGCTTTCAGGAATCCCTGGACCGGGCCAAGGCCTACGCCGATGCCGGCGCCGATATTATTTTCCCCGAAGGCCTGATCTCGGCCGACGAAATCGCGGCCATGGTTGAGGAACTCGACGTTCCCATCAGTTACAACCGCACCGGCGTCTCGCCGATGTTGAGCCTGGCCGAATTGGAGCAGCTAGACGTGCGCATGGTGGCCAATGCCATCGGCGCCTTCCGCGCCTCCAGCCGCGCCCTGTGGGATCATTTGGAAGAGGAAGAAGGCCCGCCAGCGCAGATCAAACCGGAAGCCAGCCTGGAACGTTTCCTGCAAGCTGAAAGTCAGGAGTGACCATGGCGGAGAAAAGCAAACGCCTGAAGGCCCTGTTGGAAGCGCCCGAAATTCTCGTCATACCGGGGGTTTATGACGGCTACAGCGCCCGCCTGGCCGAAGCCGCCGGATTTACCGTGGCCGCGATTTCCGGTGCCGGCGTTTCGGAATCCCATCTTGGCTGGGCCGACATGGGGGTTATGTCGTTCAAGGATAACCTCGAGGCCTGCCGTGCCATCGCGGCCTTTTCCGGGCTGCCTCTGATAGCCGACGGCGATACCGGCTATGGCAATGCCAGCACGGTGCACTTCACCGTGCGCGCGTTCGAGGCCGCGGGCGTTGCCGCACTGATGCTGGAAGACCAGGTCTGGCCGAAACGCTGCGGCCATATGGCGGGCAAGCAGGTCGTCTCCGAAGCTGAAATGGTGCAGAAGATCAAAGCAGCCTGTGATGCCCGCATGGACCATGACTTCATCATCCGGGCCCGCACCGATGCCGCCGGGCCGTTGGGCCTAGACGCCGCCATCGACCGCCTGAACGCCTACGCCGAGGCCGGCGCCGACACCCTGTTCGCCGACGCCCTGTTGAGCGCCGAGGATATCGAAGCGGTCGCCCGCAACGTGCCGAAACCGCTGACCGTCAACATGGGCCTGGGCATCCGCGCCCGGCCCACGACGCCGCTGATCCATCCAACCAAGCTGCAGGCCATGGGCGTTGCCGCCGTCAGCTATCCGCGCCTTCTGTCCACCGCCGCCGTGCGCGGCATGATGAACGCCATGGATGCTTTCAAGGACATGTTGGATAGCGGGGAAGCGGTGGACCGGCCCGATCTTTTGGTCGGCTTCGACGAGATCAACAAACTGACCGGCTTTGATCATTTGACCGGTCTGGACGAAGCCTACGCACATGACCCGGAAGGAAGCGCCCATGGGCATGACGGCGATTGAGAAAATCCTCGCCCGCAACAGCGAGCAATCGGAAATACGGCCCGGCGACATCGTTACCGCCAAGGTCGAGACGGCGATCCTGTTCGACAACAATTTCATGGCCACCACCTGGCGCGAAATTCTTCACGTCCATGACCCCGACAAGGTCGTCGTGGTGTTTGATCATCGGGCGCCCGCCTCCCACGTGCTCAGCGCCCAGGCGCACCAGACGGGCCGCGAGTTCGTGAAACAGTTTGGCATCTCGCGCTTTCACGATATCGGCTTCGATCAAGGTATCAGCCACGCCATCGTGGCCGATTACGGCTATGGCCTGCCGGGCACGGTGCTGTTGTGCAGCGACAGCCATACGTGCAGCGCCGGCGTCTTCAACCTGGCCGCCCGTGGCGTCGGCTCGCCGGACATGACCTATGCGGTAACCAAGGGCGAAACCTGGTTCCGGGTCGGCGAAACCGTGCGCTATGAATTGCAGGGCGAGTTGCGCCCCGGCGTCTCGGCCAAGGATGTCTTCCTGCATCTGGCCGGCACCTACGGTGATCATGCCACCCTGAACGTGGAATATGGCGGCCCCGGCCTGGCCGGGTTGTCGATCAATGCCCGGCGTACATTGACCACCATGAGCGCCGAATTGAGCGTGGAATTCGCCACCTTCGAGCCCGATGAGGTAATGCTGGATTTCGTCCGGGCCCGAACAGAGCAAGAATTGCAGCCAGTCTGGCCCGACGAAGACGCCGTCTACGCCGACAAGCGCGTCATCCAGCTAGACCAAATCGAACCGTTGGTGGCTCTGCCCGACGCGGTGCTGAACAATTCCAAAACGGTGGCCGACGTTTCGGGCCAGGCCATCGATCAGGCCTTCATCGGCTCCTGCGCCAACGGCACTCTGGACGATCTGGCGGTTGCCGCCCGCGTGCTGGAGGGCAAGCGGGTGCATGACGGCGTGCGCCTGCTGGTTACTCCGGCGACGCAGAATATCTACCGCGAGGCCCTGCGCCGCGGCTATGTGCTTGCCATTACCGAGGCGGGCGGCGTTGTCACCAACGCCACCTGCGGTGCCTGCGGCGGCGGCAGTCTGGGCGTGCTGGGACCAGGCGAGACCTGCATCACAGCCTCGACCCGCAATTTCAAGGGCCGCATGGGCGATGCAGAGGCGAAAATCTTCATGGCCTCGCCGGCGACCGTCGCGGCATCTGCCATTCAGGGCAGTATCGCCGACCCGCTGGAGTATTTCCAATGAACGCCACCGGACAATTGAGCATGACGGGCCGCGTCTGGGTGGTCGGCGATAACATCAACACCGATCTAATATTGCCGATCCAGGCCTATTATCTGCCCGTCGACGAACAGCCGGCCTGGGTCTTTTCCGCCAACCGCCCCGGCTGGTCCGATCAGGTTACAGCCGGCGATATCCTGATCGCCGGGCGTAATTTCGGGGTCGGCTCCTCACGGCCCGCGGCGCGTTCGTTGAAGAACCTTGGCATCGCCTGCCTGCTGGCCGAAAGCATCAATGGCCTGTTCTACCGCAACGCCATCAACTTCGCTCTGCCCGCCCTGGAAGCCCCAGGCATCACGGCGCTGTTTCAAGAGGGCGATGTGGCGGAGATTGATTTCGAAACAGCCAAAATCACCAAGCCAGGGCACAACGAGGCGCTTGAGGCCATAGCCATGCCGGGTCAATTACTCGACATACTCAAAGCCGGCGGAATTTACCCGCTGTTGCAGTCGGAAAATTTGATCGCATGAGCATTTTCTGACCGCTACATCATGTCACACACGGCGAATTGCCGAAGCTATTACCCAGGCAGCACAAATTGACTACGATTACAGTACCCATGACAGTTTTCCGGGAAGGGCCCACCGATGGATTTTGAATTATCCGACGCACAACGCATGATCCTTGATTACGGCGGCAAGCTGGCGGAAACCTTCGACCGCAAGCAGTGGCTGGAATATTCCCGGCGCCATGAATTTCCCGAGCACATTTGGCGGCAAATGGGCGAAGATGGCTTCCTCGGCATGATGGTACCGGAAGAATATGGCGGCGCGGGCCTGGGTATGTTCGAGATGTCGCTGCTGATGGAGGGCATGTCGAACCATGGTATTCCCATGCAGCACCTTGTCGTTGGCCCGACGATGTGCCTGGCCCACATCGCCCGTCACGGCACCGAAGAGCAAAAGCGGCGCTATCTCGCCCCCGCCTGCGCCGGCAGGGAGGTCTGGTGTTTCGCCATCACCGAGCCGACGGCGGGCTCCAACAGCATGAAGATCACTACCTTGGCCAAAACCGCCGATGACGGCGACTTCAGGTTGAGCGGCCAAAAGGTCTTCATCACCGGTTCCGACGTGGCCGATTACGCCATGGTGGTGGCGCGGACCACGCCGTTTCAGGACGCCGCCAAAAAGACCGACGGCTTCACCCTGTTCATTGTCGACCTGAACGCGCCGGGCGTGACGCGCCAGCCCATGGATATGAGCATCGTTATTCCCGAACGCCAGTGCGAGCTGTTTTTCGATGACGTGGTCCTGACCCAGGCGGATGTTATTGGCGAGGTCGACAAGGGCTTCTCCATCCTGTTCGACACCTTGAACCCGGAACGCATTATCCTCGCCTCGATGCTGGTCGGACTGGGCCGCTATGCCATTACACAAGCCGTGGAGTACGCCTCCGAGCGGCAGGTCTTCGAAGCCCCCATCGGCTCCTACCAGGGCCTGCAACACCCATTGGCCGAGGCAAAGACGGAAATCGAGGTCGCCACCCTGATGACCTACAAGGCGGCCTGGGCCTTTGATAGTGACCGCCCGGCAGCGGAATATTCCAACATGGCAAAATACTATGCCGCCGAGGCCGCCATCCATGCCGTCGATACGGCGGTGCAATGTTTTGGCGGCAATGCCTATACCCACGAATACGGCATCTTTGATCTGTATCCCTTCGTTCGCATGTTGCGCACAGCGCCCTTGAACCGGGAGATGCTGCTCAACTATATCGGCGAAAAGGTATTAGGACTGCCCAGATCCTACTGATTATCATTTGAAAGACGGACCTTATCCATGGACGCATTGTCAGCGGAGGAATTCGACCTCAACAAGGATGCCTATCTCGAGCGGATCGCCGATCTGCACGAAAGGCGCCAACGCTCCCGCGTCGGTGGCTCGGAAGCCAGCCGGGAGCGTCACATCAAACGCGGGCGCATGCTGCCCAGGGCCCGGGTCGATGCCTTATTGGATCCGGGCTCGCCGTTTCTGGAGCTGGCGGAACTGGTGGGGGAGGGCTTTTATGACGGCGTGCCGCCGGGCGGCAGCATGATCACGGGCATCGGCCAGGTTCAGGGCCGCCATTGCATGATCATCGCCAACGATTCCACGGTCAAGGGCGGCACCTATTTTGGCGCCACGGTGCGCAAACACACACGGGCGCAGCGCATTGCCTGGCAAAACCGCCTGCCCTGCATCACCTTGGTGGATTCGGGCGGCGCATTTCTGCCGGATCAGGAAAACATCCATCCCGACGAACATCATTTCGGTTCGATCTTCTATAACCAGGTCGGTATGTCGGCCGAGGGCATTGCCCAGATCGCCGTGGTTCTGGGGCCATGCACGGCGGGCGGCGCTTATATCCCCTCCCTCTGCGATGAAGTGGTGATCGTCCGCGACCAGGCCTTTATGTACCTGGGCGGACCGGAACTGACCAAGGCGGCAACCGGCGAAGACGTCGATCGGGACTCCCTCGGCGGGGCGCAGATGCATTCCTCCGTCTCCGGCGTCACCGACTACATCGCCGAGAACGACGAACATGCCCTGGCCATCACCCGGGACATCATGGCCGAACTGGGTGAAAAAGCGCCCATGCGCTGGACACCCAAGCCCTCGAAACCGCCGCGTCTGGACCCGAACGAGATTTACGGCCTGATCAGCCGGGATGCGCGCATTCCCACCGATAACCGTGAGATTCTGCTGCGCATGGTCGACGGCAGCGAGTTTCAGGAATTCAAGCCGCTGTATGGCGAAACGTTGATCTGTGGCTTTGCCCGCATTCACGGCTTCCAGATCGGCATTCTGGCCAACCAGGGCGTATTTTTCACCGAGGCCGCCCTGAAGGGCACGCAGTTCATCGACATCTGCACCAAGCGGGACATTCCGCTGCTGTTCCTGTCCGATGTCGCCGGTTTCATGGTCGGGCGCGAGGCGGAGGTCGGCGGTATCGCCAAGGCGGGCG
>CAYWYB010000126.1:0-13549 GCA_964462145.1 uncultured Rhodospirillaceae bacterium | reverse complement strand
AACCGCTGACCTCCACGTTGCGAACGTGGCGCTCTCCCAACTGAGCTACGGCCCCGAAAAATCCGCTGGCATATAGGAACCAACAGCCGGGACTGTCAAGAGCCAACGCGGCCCACGAAACAGTCCCGGCGCGATTATTGCCGGCGAATTCAGATCAAAGTAATCAGAATTTGCTATAGGCGCCATCAATGATGAAGGTGTCGCCGGAATGATAGGCCGAGGCGTCGGAGGCGAGATAGACCGCGACGCCGCCGAAATCTTCCTTTGTCCCCCAACGGCGCTGGGGAATACGCGGCTTCACCGCCGCCTCGAACTTGTCCCAACCGAATGCAGGTTCGGTCATCGGTGTCTCGATCCAGCCGGGCAGCACGGAATTGGCGGTAACGCCATAACGCGCCATGCCCGTGGCCAGGGAAATCATCATGGAGATCAAGGCGCCCTTGGTAGCGGCGTAATGTACGCTGCGGGGCGAGGATTCGATCGCCGCCAACGAAGCGGTGCCGATCAACCGGCCGCCGCCCTCGCGCTCGGTCATATGCTTGGCGGCGGTCTGCAGGGTAAAGAAGGCGCCGTCCAGGTTGACGTCCATCACACGGCGCCATTCCTCCGCCGGCATGGTCTCGAATGTACCAACCTCGGAGCGGCCCGAGACGCCGGCATTGGCGAAGCAGCTGTCGACCCGCCCGAACGTCGCCAGGGTTTCGGCGAAGGCGGCCGTGACCGCCGCCTGGTCCGCGACATCACAGATCTGCGCCGAAGCCTTGCCGCCGATACTTTGCAATTGCTCCAGGGCGGCGGCGTTCTTGTCCGCGTTGGTGCCCCAAATGCAGACATCGGCGCCGGCCTGGGCCATGGCCTCGGCAAAGCCAAGACCGATGCCGCTGTTGCCGCCCGTGACAAGCGCCACTTTGCCGCTCAGATCAAAAGGTTGGTAAGCCATGATTTTGGTCCTCTATTACTCGGTTTCGGTTACATCATTTTTCTTGGCGGATTTATCCGTTTGCCAGCGTGCCGCCGCCTCGTCATCATCCTGGCGGGCGGCGACCCAATTGCTTTCGCCATTCACCTCTTCCAGCTTCCAGAACGGCGCCTTGGTTTTCAGCCAGTCCATCAGAAAGGCGCAGGCCTCGAACGCGTCCCCACGATGCCGGGAGGTCGCGGCACAAAGCACGATCTGGTCCCCCGGCAACAGCCGGCCATAACGGTGAATGATCAACACCTGGTCCAGGGGCCAGCGGGACAGGGCCTCGGCCTCCAACTGCGCCAACTGCTTTTCGGTCATGCCGGGATAGTGTTCCAGGGTCATGGCGGACAGTTCACCGGCCCCCGCCACATCGCGCACCAGACCGATAAAAGATGCCACGGCGCCGACTTCCGGGCGGCCCCGGCTTAACGCCGCCAATTCGGCGCCGGTATCAAAGTCCTCGCTCTGCACCTTTATCATTCGATCACCATCGTCTGATCACCATCGTCCGATCATCTGGTCCGTCTTCAGCCACCAGTTACCGGCGGGAAAAAGGCAATCTCGTCATCGGCGTCTACGGGCGCGTCATCCCGGGCGAATTCCTGGTTGACGGCGCAGTGCACGCCGATGGGATCATCAAAGGCGGCGGCATGGCCGTCAGATTGTTGTGCCAGCCAAGCGGTCAATTGCGCTACCGTGGTGACTGACGCCGGCGGGTTCACGGTCTCCTCGGCCATTCCGACACGGTCACGCAACCAGGCGAAATACAGCAGTTTCATGAAGCCACCTCGTCAAAAGAAAGAAAATCAACGGGCTCGCCCGCCTTTACCTGGGTCACGTCCTCGGCGATTTCAACCAGGCCATGGGTCTGTACCAGGGAATTGATGATACCCGAACCCATGGGCCGGAACAGCACGGCACGGGGGCCACTGTCGGCGGCATGGTCCAGCCGCGCCCGCAGCCATTCCCGCCGCCCGGCCTTTTTCTCGTAATCAAAATCCGCCATGACCCGATACAACACCGGCTCCACATCCGCCGCGCCGGCCAGCCCGAGGATCAATGGCCGGGCAAAGCGCAGGAAGCACACCGTGGCGGCCACGGGATTGCCGGGCAGGCCGACGAAAGCCGCCCCGCCAACCTGGCCCAGAGCCAGGGGCCGGCCCGGTTTTATGGCCAGGCGCCAGAAATTCAGATGGCCCAGGGCCTCCACGGCGCCGCGCACATGGTCTTCGTCGCCGACCGAGACACCGCCGGAGGTCAACAACAGATCATGGCTCTTGGCGGCCGCGTCCAAGCCCGCCTGTACGGCTTCCGCATCGTCGGGCAGAATGCCCAGATCGGAGACTTCCGCGCCAAGGCCGGTGATCAGCGCCATCAGGATCTGCCGGTTGGCGTCATAGACGCTACCCGCGGGCAGCGCCGTGCCAGGTTCCGCCAGTTCGTCGCCGGTGGAAAATACCCCGACCTTGAGGCGGCGGTAGACCGTAAGCTCGCCGTGCCCCACGGAAGCCGCCAGGCCGAGGTCCTGGGGGCGGAGGCGGCGGCCAAGGCGCAGCACCACATCGCCCTGCTTGGTATCCTCGCCTTGACGGCGGCGGTTGGCGCCTGACTTCAGGCCCGGCGGAATGGTCAGGTATCCATCCGTCTCTTCCACATCTTCCTGCATCACCACCGTATCGGCGCCGGCGGGCATGACGGCGCCGGTGAAAATGCGCACGGTCTGTCCAGCCGTCACCTCGCCGTCGAATGGATGCCCGGCGGCGGAACGGCCCAGCACGGCCAGCCGGGTCGCGCCATCCGGATCCAGATCGCCATGGCGCAGGGCATAGCCGTCGACGGCTGAATTATCGTGCGGCGGCACATCCAGGGCCGAAGTGACATCGGCGGCCAGAATACGGCCCTGGGCCTGGGCCAGGGGCAGGCGTTCCAGGCGATCCTGGGTCACCGTCACGATGCGGTCCCGCAGCACGGCCAGGGCCTCCGCCGTGGACATCAAATCCTCGACCTGATTGAAGCAATCATCGGCAAGCTTGTTCATGACGCCGGTCCTTCGGAGCGACAAAAATCAATGACGAAATCCGCCACCGCCCCGATGTCATCCAGATCCAGTAATGGTATGCCCAGATCCGCGCCGTCGGGACGGTAATTAGCGGCCAGGGCAATAAAACTCTTATCCTCGCGGCATAACAAGGGCTTTCCCAGGCCCTGGCGATGCACTTCCATCTTCAAATGACCCTCGGCTTTGTAACCTTCCACCAGGACCAGATCCACCGGCGACATGCGCGCCAGCAACTGTTCCAGTTTGGGCTCTCCGTCATCACGGTTTTCATGCATCAGGGCCCAGCGCACGCCGGCGCTGATCAGCACCTCGACCGCGCCGGCCTCGCGGTGACGAAAGGAATCCTTGCCCGGCTGATCCACATCAAAGGTATGGTGCGCATGCTTGATAGTGGATACGCGCAATCCTCGCGCGGTCAGAGCCGGAATAAGTTGGGTCAGCAGCGTCGTCTTGCCGGCGCCACTCCACCCGGTCACACCCAAAATTTTCAAAGTAGTACTTTCACGATTTATCGGTTGCATCGGACTGGACTGAGCCGGCCCGCACTGGATCGGACTGCGGCTCGTCGGCGGTGACATGTCGCAACCCGACCCGCAAATAGTCATAGCCGGTGTAGATAGTAAATAGTGCGGCCAGCCACATCCCCAAACGGCCGATCTCCATCACCGGGATCGGATCCCAGCCTGCCTCGCCAACGATCAGAAAGCCGATCGCCAGCATCTGCACCGTCGTCTTCCACTTCGCCACCCGGCTGACCGGTACGCTGACCCGCAATTCGGCGAGAAACTCGCGCAGACCGGAAACCAGGATTTCCCGGCACAGGATCACCACCGTGGGCAGGATCGTCCAATCGCCGATGCGGCCCACATAAACCAGCATCAACAAGGTTGCCGCGACCAACAGCTTGTCGGCGACGGGATCAAGAAACCGGCCCAGGCCGCTCTCCTCGCCCAGGCTGCGGGCCAGATAGCCGTCCAGGATATCGGTGATGCCGGCAATGGTAAAAATCGCGAAAGCCAACCAGTTCGACAACGGCGAAGACAAATAGAAGGCGCCGATCAAGGCTGGAATCGCCAGGATACGAGACAACGTTAAAATATTTGGTAGGGTGGTAATCATGTCCTCAAGCCGCAGTACCTTGGCGCGATTATAAGTATAAGGATTTAGCGCCAGGGTGAAAGTGCCCACCGCAAATTGGTATCAGCCCTCGGGGTGAAAGAAGTCATAAATCTTTTGCGCCAGCGCCTTGGAGATGCCCTTGGCGCTTTCCAGGTCGGCCAGGCCGGCGGTTTCCACCGCCTTGGCCGAGCCGAAGTGATGCAGCAGCGTCCGCTTGCGGCCGGGGCCAACGCCGGGGATGCTGTCCAACGCCGAGCGGTCCATGCGCTTGGCCCGGCGTGCCCGATGGGTGCCGATGGCGAAACGGTGGGACTCATCACGCAGGCGCTGCAGGAAATACAGCACCGCGCTACGGGGGGGCAACGCAATCTCGGGCTTGTCCGGGAGAAAAATACGCTCCAGGCCGGCATTGCGGTCGGGCCCCTTGGCGATGGCCGCCAGGGCAACGCCGGTGACGCCGAGGTCCGCGAAAACCTCGCGCACCGCTGTCAGCTGCCCGATACCACCGTCGATCAGCACCAAATCCGGCCATTCGCCGGTCACGCGGATATTTTCGTCTTCATCAACCGCGGGGTCGTCGGAACTTTCAGCCGCCGCCTGGGCCTTCATCAGGCGGGCGAAACGGCGGCGCAGGACCTCGCGCATCATACCGTAATCGTCTCCGGGTGTGAGGTCGTCACCCTTGATATTGAACTTGCGGTAGGCGTTTTTCTGGAATCCTTCCGGTCCGGCCACGACCATGGCGCCGATGGCGTCCGTGCCCATGATATGGCTGTTGTCGTAGATCTCGATGCGTTGCGGCGGGCCGTCCAGGGCGAAAAGCTCGGCCACGTCTTCCAGCAGGCGCCGTTGGCTGGCGCTTTCCGCCAGGCGCCGGGCCAGGGCCTCGCGGGCGTTGGTCGCGGCATGCTTGACCAACTCCCGCCGCTGGCCGCGTTCGGGATGATGCAGGCGTACCTTGCGCTCCGCCTTGACGCTCAGCGCCTCGGCGATCAGGTCATGGTTTTCCGGCCATTCGTTGAGCAGGATCTCTTTCGGCGGCGGCTTGTCGTCATAGAATTGACCCATGAAGGCGCCCAGGACCTCGGCCGGGGTCCGCCCCTTGCCATGGCTGGGAAAATAGGCCCGGTTGCCCCAGTTTTGTCCGGCCCGGAAGAAGAAGACCTGGATACAGCTCTGCCCGCCTTCCATATGGATCGCGATGACGTCGGCCTCGGCCACGCTGGCCACGTTGATGCCCTGATGGGCCTGTACGTGGGCCAGGGCGCGCAGGCGGTCGCGGTAGACGGCGGCGGTCTCGAAGGCCAGTTCGGCCGAGGCCGCCTCCATTTTTTCCGACAGGCCATGCTGGACCTGCTGGCTGCGCCCGGAGAGAAAGTCCCGCGCCTCGGCCACCAACTCGGCATAGCTGTCCGCATCGATGCGGTCGACGCAGGGCCCGGCGCAGCGGCGGATCTGATATTGCAGGCAGGGCCGGGTGCGCGAGGCAAAAATACTGTCCGAGCAAGAACGCAGGGGAAAGGCCTTTTGCAGGGTATTCAGAGTATGGTTGACGGAAGAGGCCGAGGCGAAGGGACCGAAATACTCACCCTTGCGGTTGCGGGCGCCCCGGTGCTTGGCCAACTGCGGCCATTCATGATCGCCGGTGATAATGATGAAGGGAAACGATTTGTCGTCGCGAAGCAGGATGTTGTAACGCGGGCGCAGGCGCTTGATCAGGTTGCTTTCCAGCAACAGTGCCTCGACCTCCGTATGGGTTGTCACCACTTCCATGGCGCGGGTTTCGGCGATCATCCGCAGGGTCCGCGTATTCAGGCCCGCCGGCTGGGCATAGTTGCGCACCCGGTTCTTTAGAACCTTGGCCTTGCCCACATAAAGCACCTCGCCGTTTTCGGCCAGCATGCGGTAGACCCCCGGCGCCGCCGGCATGGTCTCCAACGCCGCGCGGATGGCATCGCGGCCATGCTTGATGCCACTGTCGGGGCCGGCTCCCTGATCAATCTGCGGCGGGTGGTCGCCTGGCAGATCCAATGATTGAACCGTTGGTTTGTCAGCCTTTGCCATGGCACTATTTTCCGCGCCTTTTGCCGTTCGTCAATGGCTCATAATCTCCGCATAATTGGCCGCCAACCGATATCCACCCATCCTGTGGATAAATATGTGGGGAAGCCTTTCCCGATAGCATCAAAGTGGCGGAATCCTGCCCATTCCTCCGCTTTGCACAAAAAATAGGCAAAACCTTAACTCATTGAATATAAAAGAAAAATTCAAAGCCGCCTTGAGTATCTTTTGTGAATAAATGAAAAGTAACTCAAAAATTACCAAGAGCCAACAAACTCAATAGCCTGTGTACAAAAAACCAGAACTGGCGACGATTTCATTCAGTCGCGGGCAAGTCACCGCATGCCGCTAGGTTGGACAGGTATAATATCAATGCACATCCTGGTTCAGTTGTCCTGCAATTCAGGTAAGTAATTTAACCGCCGGCGATAGTATTTGTACACTATGCTTTGCAGGCAATTGCCGGGCAGCCTCCTTGACATCGGTTTTAGGCATTCCGGACATGCCGTGATACAGCGACAATATATAAACTAGGTAGATCAATGTCAGGAAGGCGCCATAGCGCCGGCTGATTGGCCGCCCGCGCAAAACGAATGGCGTCACCAGAATGGCGGCCGACAGCATAATCCATAAATCGTAGCTAACAATCTGATCTGGTACGGGCACCGTGCGTACCATGGATGTGATACCCATGATGCCGAGAATGTTGAATAGGTTGGATCCGATCACATTGCCGATGGCTACGTCGCCATGGCGGCGGATAGCGGCGACAAGCGAGGTCGCCAGTTCCGGCAGCGACGTTCCCAATGCGATCAGGGACAAGCCGATGGTCGCTTCCGACACACCGGCTGCGATGGCCAGATCCATGGCGCCGCCTATCAGCATGTCGGCGCCGAAAATCAAGCCGGCGATCCCGGCCCCGATAAAAGCCAGGGAAAGCCATATCGAATGAGGCCGCGTGGCAATACCTTCGATCTCGTCGACAATAGCCTCGGCGGTGGCGTCATTTTCCTCGCGGCCGGAAAAATAGGACCACGTCAAATAGCCGCACAGCATTGACGTCATGATGGCGCCTTGCCAGTTCAATATTTGCCCACTCCAGCACAAGGCAACAAAGGCGATGGAAATCGCGAACATGATGGCACCATCCCGGCGGATGGCTTCGACATCGCAAACAATGGGGAAAATGATGGCCGGCAGGCCGAGCACCAGCAGGATGTTGGCTATATTCGAGCCGATCACGTTGCCAATGGCAATTTGCGGCGCGCCGCTCAACACCGCGTCCAAGCTGACCACCAATTCCGGTGAAGAGGTGCCGAAAGCCACCACCGTCAAACCGATAACCAGGGGCGGCACCGACAGCCGCTGCGCCAGGGTGACGGCGCCGCGGACCAGCACGTCGCCACCAATCAGAAGCAGCACCAGGCCACCAGCAACCATTAGATACGTCATGCCTCGACTTCACCGCTGGTTACCATATCAGGACAGCCACACGTTCCATGCCTCGCGCCAGGAAAAATCACGGCGACGAAGCCGCGTGCCCATCCTATATAGCGGCGAAGACCCCCGCTTTGAAGGGGGCAATATCAATAAAGCGAGGCCGTGAACTGCTCTAGGATATGGACAAGAACGAAAGCCTCCGTTATGCCATCGCTGCCTTCCATTATCGAGGCGTCAACAGCTAGGCATTGTATGAACATTCCAATAGTTAGTGGCATGGCCGGAATGGCCGGCGATTACGACCTTTTCATCCTCGATTTATGGGGCGTCGTGCATGACGGCATGGCGGTGTACCCCGGCGCGGCAAATTGCTTGCGGCGCCTGCGCGAACGGGGCGCCAGGGTGGTGCTGCTGTCGAACGCGCCCAGGCCCAGCACATCCGTGGCCCTGCACTTAACAGAACTGGGTGTTACGGAAGATCTATACGATTGGCTGCTGACCTCAGGCGAAGCGACAGCCGCCACAATTGCCGCCAATACAGCCGCATCCGGGGCCTCCGGCTCGGGCGCAGATGCCCGCCCGGCCTATTTCCATCTCGGCCCCGAACGCAGCCGGCCCACTCTGGATGCCTGCGGCGGCCGGGAAGTCGAGATCGAAGCGGCCGAGATGATCATCTGCACCGGGCTGTTCGACGACGAAACTGAACAGGCAGAAGATTACCGCGACTTTTTGCTTCCGGCCGCGGCACGCGGCCTGCCGATGATTTGCGCCAACCCGGACCTGGTGGTCAACCGTGGCGAACAAATAATTCCCTGCGCCGGCGCGGTAGCGGCTTTCTACGAGGAACTGGGCGGAACGGTGCAGCGCTTTGGCAAACCATTCCCTGATATATTCGACCGTCTGTTCGCCGAGAGTCCCGAAATCCCGCGCAGCCGCGCCGTAATGATCGGCGATGGCCTTGCCACGGACATCCGCGGGGCGCGGCAGGCGGGGATTGACGCCATTTGGATCGGCGGCGGCATTCACGCCGAAGCCCTGGCTCTGGGCCCGGACGGGCAACTGGATCAAGACAAAGTACACGGCGTCGCCGAACAGGCCGGCGAACGGCCCAAGGCAATATTGCCGTGGCTGCGGTGGTAGGTCTTCAGGTGTGAGTTGCCAGTTTAGCGCGGTTGCGCACTAGTCAAACAGCGCGTCGATATCATCCTGCGAGGCGGTTTCTTCGGAATTGGATGTTAAGGGCACGATATCATCCAGATCGGGCTGCTTGCCTTCGGCGGTTTCACCCGCTGCCAAACCCTCCGATGCCGTGCCATTCGCCGCTACTTTGATCTCCGACTCCGGTTCTGGCTCTGCTTCTGGCTCGGATACGGGTTCTGGCGCGGCATCCGCGACAGCCGCATCGCCGCCGAACATGGCATCGATATCGTCCTGACTGGCTTCTTCCGATGGCTCGGCCGTAGCCGCGGCGTCGGCATCATCAGAGCCGCCATTAAGGAATTTCGCCGCCGCATCGACAACCGGGTCGCTGGCGGGCGCCGCCTCTGGCTCCGTCTCTGGCTCCGTCTCTGGGGCCGCCTCTACCACGGGTTCCGGCTCAACTTCGATTTCAATGCTTTCAACGGCGGCTTCTATGGGCTCCGCTGATGCCGGCGCATCGAAATCGCCGGTAAGAAGATCATCAACCTGATTCTGCTCAATGCCCTCGCCATCCAGCGCCGGGCCGTTCAACAGATCGCGGTCGGGCCGGGCGTCCTTGTCCTTGCCAGGCTCACCCGCCTCGCCCTCGGCATCCTCGATATCCGGGCCCCAGGCATCCTGCAGACCATGCAGACGCTCTTCAATATAGGTCAGGGTGGCGACTACCTTGGTGATGCGCTGCCCGGTGATATCCTGGAACGAACAGGCCTCGAAAATCCGCATGCAGGCATCATTCACCGCATCGCCATAATCGTCAGCGGCAGGGTCGGCGGACATGATTTCCTCGGCCGCGTCCATGATGGTGCCGGTGGCTTCCTCGGTCGAGGCGACAATAGCCTCCAGCTCCAACCCGGCACGGGGGATCTTCTCCTGTTTCAGGTCGTTGGGCCGCAACTCGGCGATTTCGCCTCTGGCCCGCTCGATATAATCCGATAGACCGCGGAACTCGGAATACAGGGTCGTATCAATCGAGTTGAAGTAACGCCGCATGGTCGCCAGCAAGACTTCAGTGACACCAGCGATGTCGCCAAGGGTCACCGCCGTCGAGCGGTTGGTGCGAAGGTGATCAACAAGTTGTTCGATCCCTACGCTGACCTGTTCCGTATCCATCAGCACAACTCCAAGATACAACCGGAAACAAAAATGAACCGTCTAATGATCAAAAATCGCCAATCACGGAGGTCATCTTGGTTTTCAGCGTCGCCGCATTGAACGGCTTGACGATATAATTGTTAACCCCGGCCTTTTTCGCCGCGATCACGTTTTCGGTCTTGGATTCAGCCGTAATCATGATGAAGGGCGTTTCCTGCATCTTATCGTCCGAACGGATTTCCTTCAGCAACTGGTAACCGGTCATCGGCTCCATGTTCCAGTCGGAGATCACCAAGTTGTAATCCTTGCCGCGTAGCTTCTGTAAGGCCGCCGCGCCATCGGTCGCTTCATCAACATTGTTGAAGCCCAGTTGCTTCAACAGGTTGCGGATAATCCGCAACATGGTCTTGTAGTCGTCGACGATCAGGATCGTCATGTTCATATCGACAGCCATCGTTCCTGTCCCATTCGATCTAATTAATCAGCCAGTCTGTTCAAGTTGCCTGGCGGCCCGAGGACATTTCAGTGTCCCTCCCCCGTCAACTGCAACGGGCGCATCTTGCGGCAGGGCACTGAATATTTGGTTAACGGCATACGCAAGGTTTTCGCCAAAGCCTTTAAAGGCCTGCTTGGTTGTCGCCTTACCCGCGCATGGCTATATTGCGCCGCGAACTTTTCGCTCCGGGACATAATTCCCGCTGTTTTGGAGCCCGATTTAGAGCCTGATACGGGAACCGGGCGATTAGCTGGTTGCCAGACGGCATTCCAGCCCCAATAATCCAGGCCATGCGTATTATCCGTCATATCGAAAACGTACCCAACGAACTGCGCGGCGGCGCCGTCGCCGTCGGCAATTTCGATGGCATCCACCGCGGCCACCAGGCTCTGATCCGGCAATGCCGTGCCATGGCCGATGCCGTTTCGGGACCCGCCTTCGCCCTGACTTTTGAGCCACATCCGCGAAGCATTTTTCAGGCCGATGCTCCGCCCTTTCGTCTAACGCCCTTTCGCTCCAAGGCGCGCCTGTTGGCGAAACTGGGCGTTGATTGCCTGGCCAGCCTGCGCTTTGACCTTGATGTCAGCCAGCAGCCCGCCGAGGACTTCATACAGGACATTCTGGTCCAGGGCCTGGGCGTGAAGCACGTTGTGGTTGGCTATGACTTCGTTTTCGGCCATCACCGGGCCGGCAACGGAGCCATGTTGCAGGAATTCGGCAGCCGTCATGACTTTGAGGTTTCGGTGCTGGAGCCGGTAACCCACGACGATGATGTCTGTTCGTCGACCATTATCCGGGTCGATCTGGAAACCGGACGCTGCCGCCGGGCCGCTGAATTGCTGGGCCATTGGTGGGAAATCGAGGGCCGGGTGCGCGGCGGTGAGCGGCGCGGCCGATTGCTGGGTTTTCCCACCGCCAACCTGCACCTGCGCGACAGCGCCCTGCGTCCGGCCCTGGGCGTCTATGCCATCCGCTTTGGCCTGGACGAGGGCGGCGAGACGCGCTGGTACCCGGGTGTCGCCAATTTGGGCCAGCGCCCGACCTTTGATGGCCAGGGCATCACCCTGGAATCCCATTTGTTCGATTTCGACGCCGATATCTATGGCCGCCATGCCCGCGTTGCCTTTATTGAACATCTGCGACCGGAGCAGAAATTTGACGGCCTCGACGCGATCAAGGCGCAGATCGCCTTGGATAGCGAACAAGCCCGCCAGATTTTGAGTGATCCGGCGAATGCACAGAATAAATTTGTCATAGGCCAGCCTTAAGGGCGGCCGCGCGTACGATAAACCTGTTGCCACCAGTGCAATGAATTGAGGATAAGCATGTCGATTGCCGCTGTTACCCTAGATGATAAATACGAACGGGAATCCGGCCGGGTCTTCCTGACCGGCATGCAGGCCCTGGTGCGCCTGCCCATGTTGCAGCGCCAGCGCGACGTGGCCGCCGGACTGAATACCGCCGGCTTTATCTCGGGCTATCGCGGTTCCCCGATCGGCGGCTATGACGCGGCACTTTGGGCCGCCCAGCCGTTTCTCGAGCGCAGCCACATCACCTTTCAGCCGGGCCTGAACGAGGATCTGGCGCTGACCGCCGTTTGGGGCACGCAACAGGTCAACCTGTGGCCGGGCGGCACCTACGATGGCGTTTTCGGCATTTGGTACGGCAAGGGCCCCGGCGTGGACCGCAGCGGCGATGCCATCAAGCATTTGAACTATGACGGCACCGCCCAGCATGGCGGCGTCCTGTTGATCGCCGGCGATGATCACGGCGCCAAGTCCTCGACCCTGCCGCATCAGAGCGAGCCTGCGTTCATGGCCGCCGCCGTGCCGGTTTTCCATCCTGCCGGCGTGCAGGAATATCTCGACCTTGGCCTGCACGGTTTCGCCATGTCGCGCTATTCGGGCTGCGCCGTCGGTTTCAAGGCGGTGGGCGAAACGGTGGAAAGCTCCGCCTCGGTTTCCATTGATCCGGACGCGGTACAGATCGCCAAGACGATTGATTTCGATATGCCCGGCGATGGCCTGAACCTCCGGTACCCCGACGACATCATGGTCAAGGAAAGCCGGCTGCTGAATTACAAGCTGCCCGCCGCCCAGGCCTACGTGCGGGCCAACGGCCTGGACAAGATGATTTTCGATACCCCGAAACCGCGCCTGGGCATCGTCACCACCGGCAAGGCCTATCTGGATGTCCGTCAGGCCTTTGACGAACTTGGCCTGACAGCGGAGATGGCCGCGGATATGGGCATTCGTCTGTACAAGGTCGCCATGACCTGGCCCATGGAGCCGCAAGGCACCCTGGAATTTGCCAAGGGCCTGGAAGAGATCGTGGTGATCGAGGAAAAGCGCCCGATCATGGAAGATCAGCTGCGCAACCTGCTTTACGGCCAGGCCGGCGCGCCGCGCATCGTCGGCAAAAAAGATGAAAATAACCGCGTGCTGTTGCCGGAGATCGGCGAGCTGACACCGGGCATGGTGGCGCAAAGCATCGTGGGCAGGATCAAGAAATTCAGCGAGATGCCGGATTTCGATCAGCGTCTGGCCCGCATTGAACAGATCGAGACCGGCGCCAAGGGATCGCCGCCAACTATCCTGCGCACACCGTATTTCTGCTCCGGCTGCCCGCATAATTCATCCACCAAGGTTCCCGCCGGCAGCCGTTCCATGGCTGGCATTGGTTGTCACGGCATGGCCCTGTGGATGCCGGAACGCAATACCCAGACCATTACCCACATGGGCGCCGAAGGGGTCAACTGGATCGGTCAGGCGCCATTCTGCAAGACCGAACATGTGTTTCAGAACCTCGGTGACGGCACCTATTATCATTCCGGTCTGCTGGCGCTCCGCGCCGCCGTCGATGCCGGCGTCAACATCACCTACAAGATCCTGTTCAACGACGCGGTGGCCATGACCGGCGGCCAACCGGTGGTCAATGTGGGTGACGGCAAGCTGACCCCTGACGAGATCAGCCGCCAGGTGCATGCCGAGGGCGTCAGCAAGATCGCCCTGGTCACGGACGAGCCGGACAAATATCCCACGGGCACGAACTGGGCTCCGGGCGTCAGCATTCATCACCGGGACGATCTGGACCAGGTGCAGCGCGACCTGCGCCAGAC
>CAYWYB010000125.1:0-13751 GCA_964462145.1 uncultured Rhodospirillaceae bacterium | reverse complement strand
TGTTCGGAAATATCGGTAAAGGCTCCGCTGTTTCCGGACTCTGATTCCACTGGTGTTTTTGGCGCCTCCATCGGGCTAAGATAGCGCACAACGGCGATAAGTTTTGGATTTTTGAGGTCATGGCGCAGGACAGGCAGCGGGCCAAGGTACGCCTCCATGTGAACGATGATCTGGCGGTTGACGGTGTCGTCGGGTTGGAGTCGAGCCAGGCGCATTATTTGCGCTCGGTCCTCCGGCTTGGTCCCGGCGACGAGGTGGCATTATTCAATGGCCGCGACGGCGAGTGGCGGGCCCGCATCGATACCATCGGCAAGGGCTGGGCCTCGCTGCAATTGACGGAACAAAGCCTGACGCAACCCATCGAACCGGATATCTGGCTGCTGTTCGCGCCAATCAAACGCGGTCGGGTGGATTTTCTGGTGCAAAAAGCCACGGAACTGGGCGTTAGCGCCCTGTTGCCCACCACGACCCGGCGCACGGTGGTAGAGCGGATCAATCTGGTCCGTCTGGGTGCCACGGCGGCGGAAGCCGCGGAACAATGCCGCCGCCTCAGCGTGCCGGTGCTGGAACCGGTGCAATCTCTGGAAAAAGTCCTGGCCGCCTGGCCCGAGGAACGCCGCTTGCTGTTCTGTGACGAGGCAGGCGGCCCGCCTGCGATCGAGGCCATGGCGGGACATGGCGAAGGGCCCTGGGCCATTCTGATCGGCCCCGAAGGCGGCTTCGACGCGGAGGAAAGTCGCGCCTTGCGGCAACGCCCCTTTGTCGTGCCTATGTCCCTTGGGCCGCGAATTCTACGGGCCGAGACCGCCGCGGTCGCCGCTCTTACGCTCTGGCAAGCCGTGCTCGGCGATGGCCGTTCATGAGCAATTCACTTGCATCCCCACTTGCATCCCCACTTGCATCCCCACTTGCATCCGAGGCCGGCATATATTAACTCGAATATAGCTATTCCGCGCACAAGAGGTTCGGGAGGCTTTCTGACGGCAAGCCGAGGTTACTGTATATGTCCGAGAATTCCGCCGGCGCGCCGCCGCCAATCGAAGATTTTTCCGAGCTCGTAGCCTACATCGCCGATGGCGTGAAGCCACGCGACCGCTGGAAAATCGGTACCGAGCACGAGAAATTCGCCTATCGCCATTCCGACTTGGGGCGCCTGGATTATGACGGCCCGCAAGGTATCCGCGCCATGCTGGAAGGCCTGCAGCGCTTTGGCTGGAAACCGGTGTCCGAGGCCGGCAATGTCATTGCCCTGGCCCAGGATGGCGCCTCGATCACGCTGGAACCGGGCGGGCAGTTTGAATTGTCCGGCGCGCCGCTGGAAAATCTGCATCAGACCTGCGCCGAGGTCCATACCCATCTGGCCCAGGTAAAAGCGGTGGCCGAGGAAATGGATGTGGGTTTCCTGGGCCTTGGTTTTGATCCGAAATGGCGGCGCGAGGACGTGCCCGTGATGCCCAAGGGGCGCTACGGCCTGATGCTGAAATACATGCCGACGCGGGGCAATCTGGGGCCGGACATGATGCTGCGCTCGTGCACGGTACAGGTCAATCTGGACTTCGGCTCGGAAGCGGACATGGTGCAGAAGTTCCGCGTCTCCCTGGCGTTGCAGCCCCTGGCAACGGCGCTGTTCGCCAACTCGCCCTTTACCGAGGGCAAGCCGAACGGTTTCCTATCCTTGCGTAGCCAGGTCTGGACCGATACCGACCCTGACCGCACGGGTATGCTGCCCTTCGTCTTTGACGGCGACATGGGTTTCGAGGCTTATGCGCGCCATGCCCTCGATGTGCCGATGTATTTCGTCTATCGCGACGGCAAGTATCTGGATGCCACGGGGCAATCATTCCGTGATTTCATGGCTGGCAAGCTGCCCGCGTTGCCGGGGGAAAAACCGAACATGAAGGATTGGGAGGATCATTTGACCACCCTTTTCCCCGAGGTCCGGATGAAGAAATTCCTGGAAATGCGCGGCGCCGATGGCGGTCCCTGGGCCAGCTTGTGCGCCTTGCCGGCCCTGTGGGTAGGCCTGTTGTATGACCAGGGCGCGCAGGATGCGGCCTGGGATCTGGTCAAGCATATGACGGTCGGGGAAATGGCCAGAGTTCGCGACGAGGTGCCCCGTCTGGGCCTGGCGACGCAACTGGACGATGGCCGCAGCCTGCTGGATCTAGCCGGACCTGTTCTGGAGATCGCCGAGGGCGGCCTGCGGGCCCGGGCCCGGCCCGGCGTGGTCTCGGCGGACGAGACCGAGTATCTGGCTACCTTGCAGGAGACCGTGGCTGCCGGGCGCACCCCGGCGGAAATTCTGCTGGACCGCTATAATGGCGAATGGGGACAATCCGTCGACCCCATATTCACGGACCTCGCCTATTAACGCATGTCCACGCCGACCCTGCCCGCCGATTTCGCCGAAGCCTTCACCGTCCCCACCACAGGCGGGCTGGAACTGCGCGTCTACCGTCTGCACAAGGCACCGGACGAGGCCGCCCCGGCGCTGATCTTTGCCCATGCCAATGGCTTCAACGCCGGCTGCTACCAACCGTTTCTAAGGCGTTTGAGCGCGCAATTCAGGGTCTTCGCCTATGACGCCCGCGGCCACGGAAATTCCTCCCGGCCCCTGGATAATCTTGAACATGACTATGCCATGGTGCGCTTTGCCGAGGATCTCAGCGCCATTGCCGCACGCGTCCGCTGGATGATCGGGGCGGAGGCCGAGCTGCATTTCGCCTCGCACTCCCTGGGTGGTCTCGGCGCGGTGCTGATGGAGGCTGAATTGGATGAAGCGCCGTTCGACAGCCTGACCCTGTTCGAACCGCCGATCTATCCCCCCGATGACCATGCCGAACGGGCCGCGGCACTGGTGCATGCGCCAATCTTTATCCGCTGGGCGGTGGGCCGGCGGAATACCTTTCCTGACCGGGAGGCATTACGACAGGAGATGGACAATATCATCACCTACCGCCGTTTCGCCCCCGAGATGATGGAAGCCTATATAGATGCGGCAGTGGAGGCGGGGCCGGACGGCGGCTTGGTGCTGCGTTGCCCTGGCGTGATCGAATCCGCGATCTACGGCAATTGCCCCTACAGTGGTATTTTCGAGCAGACGGCGGCGGTGACAACGCGGGCCCGGATCTATGCCACCGACCAAAGCGTGCTGCCTGATTTGCATTCCTGGGCGCCGGGCACCATGGCCTCGATCGCTGCCAATATGCACCGGGCCGAGGCGCGCACCATGCCGGGCTGCCTGCACCTGATGGTTCAGGAAGACCCCGACGCCTGTGCCGCCGCCGTCGCAGATCATGCGCTGGGCCAATAACCATGTGCACTGAAATAGACCCATGGAAACAGGCTCGGATCAGCTGATATCCTTGGGCTGTTCGCCGTACTCACGACGATTGATCAACAGCTCTCGACCTTTCATGTAGTGTGAAGTCCGACGGACCGCAGCTATTTGACGGAGGCATGATGAACGACCGCCCGAATTTTCTATTCCTCATAACGGATCAACAGCGTGCCGACTGGCTTGGATGCTATGGTCATCCCGTCCTTCAGACACCCCATATCGACGCCATCGCCAACCAGGGGACCGCGTTCGATAACTTCTACGTTGCCTCGCCCGTCTGTATGCCCAACCGGGCCTCGTTGCTGACCGGCCGCCATCCAACCGTGCATGGCCTGCGCTACAACGGCTGCGTCCTGCCTTTGTCGGCGGTGACCTTCGTCGACCTGTTGGCAGCGGCTGGCTACCATACGGCGAGCATTGGCAAGAGCCATCTGCAGCCCTTTACCGGCCGCGCGCCGCTGGTGCCTGTCCCGGAGGATCCCGGTTCCTTTGACGAAGCATGGCGGCCATCGGACGACAACCATGGTCAAGAGGACCCTGGGCGATATTTGGCCGACGGACGCTATCAATTCGAAACACCCTATTATGGCTTCCAGCATGTCGATATGGTCGCCCGACACGGCGATCGGTGCGGCGGCCACTATGAACAGTGGTTTCGCGAACGGGCGGAGAATTGGCGCGAGTTGTGGGATAACGCCAACCAATTGGCGCACAACTATTCCTGCCCGCAGGCCTATCGCACGCCCATCCCCGAGGCGCTCTATCCGACTGCCTATGTGCGCGATCGCACGATCGACTATCTGACGGAGCGTGGCGGAGAGGACCAGCCTTTCTTCGCCTTTGTCTCCTTTCCCGATCCCCATCACCCCTTTAACCCGCCCGGACGCTATTGGGACATGTACAAACCGGAGGATTTCGAGATCCGGCTGCCCTATGAGGCACATCGCAACCCGATACCTCCGATGCGCTGGCTCCATGAGCAATGGCAAAGCGATGGCGCGCAGACGACGCCCGAAACGGCAATGATGGCGGGCGATGAGGAATTGCGCCAGGCCATGGCCCTGACCGCCGGGATGATCACATGCATTGATGATGCGGTCGGCGCGATCATGGACTGCTTGCGGCAACAGGGCCTCGATGACAATACCGTGGTCTGCTTCAATGCCGATCATGGCGACTATCTCGGCGACTTTAATATGCTCTTCAAGGGCGCCTTGCCCTTCGCCGGCATCACCCGGGTTCCCTTCATCTGGTCGGATCCTGACAACAGAAGCGCCCGGCGAACCGATGCATTGGCGTCGACCATTGATCTTTCGGCTTCCATTCTCGAACGCGCGGGCATCGAGCCCTATGACGGCCTTCAGGGCAAGAGCCTCCTGGCCAACCTGAACGGCTCGGACGAACTTCGCGATGACCTCCTGATCGAATACAACGACAGCGGCCCGCGTTTGGGTTTCGATGCACCGGCGCGTGTCCGCTCGCTGGTCGATAGGCGCTACCGTATGACGATCTACCAGGGCCTCGATTGGGGCGAATTATACGACCTTGAGGCGGACGCGGACGAAACCCATAATCTGTGGGACAGTGCGGAACATGGCGAAGTTAAGGCGCGAATGTCGCTCCGATTGGCGCATCAACTGGCCGCTCTCATGGATGAAAGCCCGCGCGCAAGACGCCTCGCGTGATCGGATGACTAGTTGAAGACCTGATTTGGCAGCCAGTCGGCGAGCAAGGGGAAAGCCATGACCAGGCTGATGACCACCACTTGCGCCCCGACGATAGGGATGATGCCGCGATAGATATCGCCAATCTTGACCTCCGGCGGGGCCGCGCCTTTCAGGAAGAACAGCGCGAAGCCAAAGGGCGGGGTCAGGAACGAGGTTTGCAGGGTCAGGGCGATCAGGGTCGCGATCCAAAGGGCGCCACTGCTCTCTGGCCCGAGGTGGGCCGAGAAATCCAATTCCCGCAACACCGGCATGAACAGGGGCAGGGTGATGATGGTGATCTCGATCCAGTCGATAAAAAAGCCCAGGATAAAGATAATCCCGATGATCGTCAGCAGCATGCCCCAATCGCCGAAGGCCAGGCCGCCCAGCATGTTGGAAACCACTTCATCGCCGCTGAAAAAGCGGAACGGGTAGGAAAAAACATTGGCCGCCAGGACGACGAAAAAGACCATCGCGGTCATCAACGCGGTGCCTTCGATAACCTCGCGGAACAGCGGCCAGGTCAGCCGCCCGTTCAACAGCATCAGCAGCAGGCCGCCCGCCGCGCCTACTGCTCCCGACTGCGGCGGCGTGGCCCAGGCAAAAATGATCGAGCCCAGGACCAGGAATATCAGGCCTGCCGGCAATACCAGGCCGCGGACATAGAAAAACAGCCATTGCCATGGCGACCAGCCGTGGCTCCAATGATCATCGGCGCTGGTATCAGGGTGCTTGGGCGGCGAGCGCCAGGCCGCGATGACGTAATAGATCAGGTAAAGCACGATCAGGATGGCGGCGGGCCATAGGGCGCCCAGGAACATATGCCCGATGGTAACCCGCAGCCGGCCGGCGAGAAAAAACAGCATGATCGCCGGCGGCAGGATCAGGCCCAGGGTACCGGCGGCGGCCACCACGCCGCTGGCCAGACTGGGACGATAGCCTTGATCCAGCATGGTCGGCAGGGCGATCAGGGCCAGGGTGGCGACGGAGGCGCCGATAACCCCCGCCGTCGGCGCCAGCAATATGCCCAGCAGGGTAACGGCGATGGCCATGCCCGCCGGCACCCGGCCCAACAGATGCTGCAGGGCCAACAATAGATCGCGCGCTATGCCGCTTTTCTCCAACGCCATGCCCATGAACAGCAGCATGGGCACGGTGGGATAAATCAGGCTGCCGTTGATGCTGCCGTAAATGCGCAGGGGAATGTTCAGTAGGGCAATCACCGGCATCTCGCCGATGGCGATGCCGATCAGGCAAAATCCCACGCCCAGACCGGCCAGCAGCACCGCCACAGGCAGGCCGGAAAAGATAAGGATCGCCAGGGATGCCAGCATGACGTAGGGCAGGATGTCGACAAATTCAAACATGGAACGCGCGGCCTATTCTTTCGGTAGCCGCTGCGCCAGATTGCGCAGGGCGGCGGCAATGGCCGCGATCAGGAACAGGCCGAGCCCAATGGGCATGGCGGCCTTCAGTAGCCAGCGCCCCGGCGCGCCCAGGGCCAGGGCCAGCTTCTCCCCCGCCTCGTAACTTTCAGCGGTGTAGGGGATGCCGTAATAGACCACCACTAAGGCAAACGGCAGCATCAGCAATAAGAGGCCAATGAGCTCGATCCGGTGCCGCGCTCTTGGCCCCAGCCGCTCGCGAATGACATCGACCCGGACATGGGCGCCGCGCACATAAGCGTAGCCAAGGGTCAACAGAACCAGAAAAACGAACAATTCCCATTCCAGATACTGCGGGAAGGAGGTGGCGTAGCCGAAAACCTTGCGGGCGACGATTTCGAAAACGCGGACACAAATCATGAAAGGCAGAATGACCAGGGCGCTCCAAAAGCCGATGCCGGCAATCGTTCGCTCGATCTTACCCAAGACCACCAGCAGTTTTTCCCGCGCGGTGGCGGCACGAAACGCCTGCCATTTCTGCTGCCGTAGCGGCGCGCCCTCGCGGCGGCGTTGGCGCAGGTTATGAAAATCCAGCTGAATGGCGATCAGGGCGGGGATCACCAACAGCACCAGGACGGTGGCGAAGGCCAGTCCGAAAATCATGGTGATCGCCATGGGGATCAGGAACTGCGCCTGCAGGCTTGTTTCGAACAACAACGGCGTCAGGCCGCCGATGGTCGTCAACGAGGTCAGCATGACGGCGCGCAGACGGTCCTGGCTGCCGGCTATGATGGCCTGGGCGATCTCCTCGCCGGCCTTGATGCGCTCGTCGATGGTGGAGACCAGAATGATGGAATCGTTGACCAGAATGCCCGACAGACCCAGCAGGCCGACCAGGGTCAACAAGCTCAAATCAAAGCCCAGCAGCAGATGCCCGATGACGGCGCCGACAACGCCAAAGGGGATCACCGCCATGACCACGATCGGCCGGGTGTAGGAGGAGAAGACCCAGGCCAGGATGATGTAGATCGCCGCCATCCCGACCAGGGCGCCAAGCTTCATATCCGCCATGGTGCGGGCCTGTTCCTCGGCCCGGCCGGCGAAGCTGTATTGCAGGCCGTAGCGCCGGGCGATATTGGGCAGTTCGCCGTCCTCCAGCGCCTCTATCAACTTGCCGGCGCGGATCTTGCTCTCGTCCAATTCCCCGGTGATGGCGATCTCGCGCTGGCCATCCTTGCGCCGGATACGGGCGAAACCGGCGGTCTCGCGCATGGAGACTACCTCGCTCAGGGGCACATCCACGCCCGTGGGGCTGCCCAGGTACAGGTTCAGCAGATCCTCGGTGGTGATGGCACCGCGGGCGTATTGCACCTTGACCGTGACTTCCTCGTCGCCGCGGGGGAAGCGCTTGGCGGTGGCGCCCTGAAACGCGGCGCGGACTTGCCGGCCCACGCTGTCGGTGGAAAAGCCGAGAGCTCTACCTCTGGGCGTTAACTCAAGAATGACCTCCTGCTTGCCATAGGGCAGGTCATCTTCCACATCGCTGACGCCGGGGAAACGGCCAAGCAGCGCCTTGATCTCGCGGGTGGCATCCTTCAGGTCGCGGGTGCTGCCGCCGCTGAGGCGGATATCGATTTCCTTGCCGGGCGGGCCGCCCCGGCGTTCGTTCAGATTGACCCGTTCGACCCCCGGCTGCATCTCGATGTTGCGGCGCCAGGATTCGATAAAGTCCGGCATTCGCACCTGACGGTGGTCCGAGGGGGCCAGTTGCACGTAGAGCCCGCCGTATTTGTCACCGCGCACCGATTGGAATTCGTTGGCCTGGGTTCGGCCTAGTTTGCCGAATGTGGAATGGATCAGCTCCTCGCCACCGCTTGTCTGGTCCGGGAATTGTTTCGCCACGCCATGGGCGGCGCGCTCCAACTCGCGCACCATGGCCTCGGTCTTCTCACGCGGCGTACCGGGCATCATCACAACGTTGCCGTACACGATATCGCCCTCGGGCGTGGGGAAGAACTGAAAGCCGATGCGGCCACCGGCAATGACGCCAAGCGCCAGGATCAGGGCGCCAACGGCACTGGCTAGGGTGAGATAGCGCCAGGCGACGCAGACTTCGAGAACCCGGCGGTAGGGGCCGCCACGAAAGCGGTCGAAATGATGGTTGAACCAGGCCCGTGGCCGGGATTCCTCATCGCTGCCATGCAACAGCGCGCCCCGCAAATGGCCGGGCAGAACCAGGAAACATTCAACCAGCGAGGCGATCAGGACCGAGACCGTGACCAGGGGGATGGCGCCCAGAATGGTGCCGATAATGCCGCCGATCATAAACAGCGGCAAAAAAGCGGCGACGGTCGTCAGAGACGAGGCCACGACCGGCGCCAGCATGCGCAAGGCGCCTTCCTCGGCCGCCGCTGCCGGCTCCAGGCCCCTGCGGCGGCGCGAGGCGCTGTGTTCGCCGACCACGATGGCATCATCGACGATAATACCCAGGGTCATGATCAGGGCGAACAGACTGACCATGTTGATGGACTGTCCGCTCAACAGCATCACGCCCATGGTCGCCATCAGCGCCACCGGAATGCCCGCGGCGACCCAGATGGCGACGCGCAAATTCAGGAAGATGAACAATATGATCAAGACCAGCACCAGGCCGCCCAGGCCGTTCTTCAGCAGAATGTTGATGCGCTCGCGGATCAGCCCGGCCTGCACATCGTAATGTTCAAGGGTCAGGGTCGGCGGCAGGGTCAGGCGAAGTTCGGCCAGATAGTCATCGACGGTTTGCGAGATATCCAGCGCATCGGCGCCGACCGCCCGCTTGACGTGAAGTTCAATGGCCCGGTCCGCCGACAGCCGGCCTTCGGGCGCCTTGTCGTCAAAGGCTTCCCGTACCTTGGCGACATCGCGCAGGCGGATTTTTTCGCCATTCGGCAACGAGCGGATCTCGATCTCGCCCAAGCCCGCCGCCGTGGTGACCAGGCCGAGGCTGCGGATCTGCTTTTCGACCTGGCCCTCGATATTGCCCGAGGGCAGGTCCTGGCTGCGGCTGCGGATGCGGGCGGCGATATCGTCCAGGCTTAGACCCAGGCGGCGCAGGGCCTGGGGCGTCATGTCGACCCAGATTTCCTCGTCCCGGGCGCCGAACATCAGAACCTGATCGATGCCGCGGGCCAGCAGACCCTCGCGAATACGCTTGGCAATGGCTTTCAAGGCGCTTTCGCTGAACGGCCCCGACAGGGCGATCCGCGAAATAGTATCGAAGCGGGCGACCCGGCGGATGATCGGCGTTTCGCTGCCTTCGGGCAATGTGGTGACCTGGGCCACGGCGGAGACCACGTCGGCGCGGCCGGCCTGCATGTCGCTACCGGCGTTATATTTTACCAAAACCGTTGCCGAGCCCTCGACCGCGAAGGATTCGACATGATCCACGTCGTTCAAATAGCGGACCTCGGGCTCGATGGCGGTGATGATGTTGGCTTCAACGTCCTCGGCGCTGGCACCGGGCCAGGCGACGTTGATGGAAACCATGTCGATGCCGAAATCGGGAAAGAACTGCGTATTCAGGCGCGATAGGGAGACCGCGCCCAGCACCAGCATGACCACCATCAGCAGATTGGCGGCGTTGCGGTGGTGAACGAACAGGCGGACCAGATCGGCGGGGGACATCTAGCGTATTTCCACCTTCTGACCCGGTCCGATTTCCGCGAACCGGGTGGTGACGACCTGGTCGCCATTGTGTATCTCGCCGCGCAAAAGAACGTCGTTGCCGATCCGCGCCACCAGTTCGACCTGGCGTTTCTTCAGACGCTCGCCCTCGATGACATAGACGGTATTGCTGTCATAGAGCGCGCTCTCGGGTAATTGCGCCACGCCGCGAAAGGTGCGGTCCGGCATGGTGATGGAAACGAAGGCACCGGGCCGCAGGGGTTTGGATAAATCAACGCCTTGCATGCGGATATAAACCTGTACGCCGCCGCTGGTGCTGTCGATACGGGCGCCGATCCGGTCCAGGCGCCCCTTGTAGTGAAATTGATGCCCGCCGACCTGCCAGGTGATTTCGGCCCCGCGCCCGGCCAGTATGCCGTTCTGGGTTTCGTTCTGGCCGCCATTTTGGCCGGCTTCGGAAACCAGGCGGCCGTATTGGCCGTCCGACAGGGTGACGCGGGCTTCCAGCCGGTCGGCATCAATCAGGCGGGCGACCCGGTCGTTGGCGCTTAACCGCTTGCCCACCTGGGCCTGGACATCGACCAGAAAGCCATCGAAAGGCGCCGTCAGGCGGACCCGCTGCAGATCGCGCTCGGTGCGCCGCAGGCCGACGTTAAGGCGATTGATGACCGCTTCCTGCTGTTTGATGTGCGCCGTTTCCGCCCTGAGGTCGCTGGCCCGCATTTCGGTGGCTTTTTGCTGTTTGGTCAGCTCCATCCGGGCGCTATCGAGCTTCTTTTCCGACACCGTGCCCCGTCCGGACAGCGCTCGCATGCGTTCCACGTCACGTTGATGCAGTTCAACCATTTCCTGGTCCCGGCGCAATGCGATGACATAGGAATTCCGGCGCGCCTTGATCTCTTCCAGCCGGGCGCTGGCTTCGCCTATCTGTGCCGTTAATTCATCAAACCTGGCGCGGTAGTCGAAATCATCAATGGCGACGATCATGTCGCCTTGGCGCAGGCTGCCGCCGTCAACGAAGTTGTCGGCCACCGCGACGACCTCGCCGGCCACCAGGGCGCGCAGTTCAACCTCGCGGCCTGCGACGATCTCTCCATACAGCTGCAGCCGCGGTTGGATATCGCCCAGGCCGACCTTGGCGGCGGTGACCAGCCAGGGCTGCTCGACCTTGTCCAGGGGCTCGACGACGGGCTTGGTACGCAGCAAATATACCGCGCCCGCCAAAGCCGCCAGAACGACTATTCCGGGCACCACCGCTTTTCTTACTTGCCATGACATGGCGGGAACCTACGCAGTCGGACAGCCATGATCAAGCACTGCTGTTGAGTGTGGGGATTGGTGGACCGCCGGGCGGCTGGCCGCTATCCTTACACGGTTCCAGGCTGACCAAATTAATGGGGAAGAATATATGTCCGCTCAAGTTTTCACGCCGCGCGAAATGATCGAGCGTCTGGTGGCGTTTGATACCACAAGCCGGGAGTCCAACCTGGAACTGATCCATTTCGTGCGGGATTATCTGGCCGGCCACGGTGTGGAATCCACTCTGATTCATGACAAAAGCGGCGCCAAGGCCAATCTGTTCGCGACCGTGGGGCCGATGATCGATGGCGGCGTGGTATTGTCGGGCCATACGGATGTGGTGCCCGTGGACGGCCAGGACTGGTCCTCGGATCCATTTCAGGTGGACGAACGCGAGGGCCGCCTGTACGGCCGTGGCACGGCGGATATGAAAAGTTTCTGCGCCATTGCCCTGGCTCTGGTGCCACAGATGCAGGCACGCGGTCTGTCTTTGCCCATCCATTTCGCGCTGTCCTATGACGAGGAGGTGGGCTGCCTTGGCGCCCCGGACCTATCCCGTCATATCCAGGGCCTGCCGTGCAAACCCCAAGCCCTGATCGTGGGCGAGCCGACCGAGATGAAGGTGGTCAACGCCCACAAGGGCTGTTGTGCCATCCGCACCACCGTGACGGGGCGGGAAGGGCACTCGTCCGAGACCCACAAGGGCGTTAATTCCATCTTCGCCGCGACGGAACTGGTGCAGTACCTGGCCAATCTGGCCGAGGATCTGAAGACCTCCAACGTCAACGAACGGTTTGATCCGCCCTATACCACGGTGCAGGTGGGGACGATCACGGGTGGCACCGCCGGTAATATCATCCCCAAGGAAACCACCTTCTGGTGGGAATACCGGTCACTGCCGGGCGTCGATGGCGCGGAGATCGTGGCCGATTTCGAGGCCTTCGCAACAGAGAAAGTATTGCCGAAAATGCGTGCGGTGCACCCAGATTCCGATATCCAAATCACTGTTCGCGGCGAAATTATACCACTGGTGCCCGAGGATGGGTCGCCGGCGGAAACCCTGGTCCTGGCGCTGACGGGCAGCAATCAGACCTATGCGGTATCATACGGCACCGAAGCGGGCATTTTTCAGAAAGGCGGCATGGCCTCGGTAATCTGTGGCCCGGGTAGTATTTCCGTGGCCCATCGTCCGGACGAATATATCGAAATTTCCCAGGTCGAGGCCTGCACGGAATTCATGCACAAGCTGATCAAGCACTTGGCCTCTTAGAGGCTGTCTCAAAATCATTGCGATAGGATTTGGATTGAACGCCAAGGTTTTTCTGATCATAACATCGGATTGCCGCGGATTAGTTATTGCCAAGCGTCCGGCGTTGAGCTGGGGCCCGCGCGGACGGCCTTATTTTCGCCAAGATTGACCTATCTACTTCGCCCAAGCTAGGGGCCATACAATGCGCTAATTCGTTGCCCGGACATACACTCTGGTTTATCGTGCCGGGCCAATGCAGTATGGTGTTGTATGCCTTGTACCAGCCGCTGGACGATTGCTACATGGTGGCCGGTACAGGTATTGGCGCAACATAATTTTTTAGCCGTGAGAAGCAGCCGCGAAAGTCTCATGAAAGCATATTCCAACCTAGTCGACCGTCTGTTCAGAGACGTCCCCGCGCCATCGTTCCGGCCTCTGTTACCGGCACTGGCAGCGCTTGCTACTGTTCTGGCCGGACAATCGGCCCTGGCGCAGCAAACCGTCTTTGTCGGTAACCAGGGGCCATCGGGCGTGGTGATCAATCTCAGCGCGATTTACGGCGGCGCGGGCGCCTCGATCGTGGCGCCGACGCCATCGCTACAGCCCGGCCTGGCCCGCCCACAAGGTGCGCGGCAGCTGTTGATCCCGAACCTGAACCTGAAGCGGCCCAGCCCCCGGCTGGTCCTGCGTCAACCGGGCCCGGCGACGCAAGCGCGGGCACCCATCGTGGCCGCGAAACCGGTTGCCAGATCGCCCATCCCGCCGGCGCCCCGGCGCGCTGCCCCGAGCACGGCACGGACGCCGGTCCCGGCCGTTTCCAGAGTTCCCGCACCGCCGGCGCCACCAGCCAAACCATCTCAGGCGGCAAAAAAGCAGCCGGCGGCCCCGAAGGCGATAGCGAAACAGGTGCCCGCCAAAATTGCCCGGCTGGCCCCCCCGTCGCCGCCGAAGGCCGCGCCGCCAAAGGTAACGGCACCGAAGGCCCCAATACAACGAATCGCGCCGCCGAAGGCGCCCGCGCCCAGGGCCAGCCAGCCAAAAAAGGCCACAACCAGACCATTGGCGCCACCGCCACCGCCACCGCCGCCTCCCCCGGCCATGATACCCAA
>CAYWYB010000124.1:0-13809 GCA_964462145.1 uncultured Rhodospirillaceae bacterium | reverse complement strand
TGAGCAAAGCAGCACTAGTTGAGCGCGTTGCCAAAAAAGGCAAACTCTCGAAAGCCGAAGCCGGCCGCACGGTCGATCTCGTCATGGGCGAAATTCAAGCCGGCCTGAAAGCCTCCAAGAAGGAAGGCAAGTACACCATCGGTACCTTCGGTACGTTCTCGGTCACCAAGCGGGCCGCCCGTAAAGGCCGCAACCCGCAGACTGGCGAGCCGATCGAGATCAAGGCTTCCAAGGTTCTGAAATTCAAGCCTGCCGCGCAGCTGAAAAAAGCCGCCGGCTGCTAAACGGACTTATTGGGCGCGAGGGATCGCGTCTCATTAAGTTTGGCGAAATAGAGGGCTCGCGACTCCGTCGCGGGCCCTTTACTATTGTCGGTCCAGTCAGGTAACCCGAGGTAATAGAGATGAACCAGTTAAGCGGCGCGGAGGCCTTGGTGCACATGCTGCAGGGCCATGGCGTGGACTATATCTTCGGTCTGTGCGGCGATACCTCCCTGCCGTTCTATGATGCCCTGCATCGCCTGAACCACGGCATGACGCATATTCTCAGCCGCGACGAGCGATCGGCGGCCTATATGGCGGACGGCTATGCAAGGGTCTCGGGCAAAGTCGGCGTTTGCGAGGGGCCGTCGGGAGGCGGCGCCACTTATATCGCCCCGGGCCTGGTGGAGGCGAACGAAAGCTCGATTCCCATTCTGGCCATTACCACCGATATCTCCGTCGCCGCCCGCGGCCGCTATGCCCTGACCGAACTGGACCAATCCGCCCTGTTCCGGCCCCTGACCAAATGGAACGGCGTCATTGACCGGGCCGAGGATGTGCCCAAGTTGCTGCGCACGGCGTTTCGCGAAATGACCACGGGACGCCCCGGCGCGGCCCATCTGGCGCTGCCCTTCGATGTACAGAAAGGCGCGGTGGATGCCGCCGATATTTGGTGCGATCCCGAACTGGGCCACTACCCGGCCTGGCCCACGGGTCCCGACCCCGCCGCCGTGTCGCGCCTGGCCCAGGTGCTGTTGGCGGCCCGCAACCCGGTGATCGTCTGCGGCGGCGGCGTGGTCCTGGCCGGCGCCGAAGAGGAACTGGTCCGGCTGGCGGAGCAATTGGCGATCCCCGTGGCCACCACAATCAGCGGCAAGGGCTCGATCGCGGAGGATCATCCCCTCGCCGTGGGCGTGGTCGGCAGCAACGGCGGCGTCATGGAAACCCGCCGCTTCATGGAGGCGGCGGATCTGTTGCTGTTGATCGGCTGCCGGGCCGGCTCGGTAACCACCGAACGCTGGCGCTTCCCCGCACCGGGCGCCTGCCAGGTTGCTCACATCGACAGCGATCCCGGCGTCATCGGCGCCAATTACCCGACCGAGGCAGCCATGGTCGGCGATGCCCGCTTGGCATTGGCCGCCCTGAACGCCGAAATCGGCAGCCCCACAGCGCCCAGCCGCGATTTGAACACAGCGGCAGTGGCGGAGGCCAAGGCGGCCAAATTCGCCGCCTTTCAACAACTGGCGGCCAGCGACGAGCGGCCGATCCGCCCTGAACGCCTGGTCGCCACTTTGTCGGAATTGCTGGATGACGATGCGGTGCTGATCGCCGATCCGGGTACGCCGTGTCCCTATCTGTCGGCCTATTACCCGGTCAAACGTACGGGACGGCAGTTCTTTTCCAACCGGGCCCACGGCGCCCTGGGCTATTCCCTGCCCGCCGCCATCGGGGCCTATCATGGCCGGCCCGGCGCCAAGGTAGTGGCGGTGATGGGCGACGGCAGCTTCGGCTTCAACGGCGGCGAAATGGAGACCGTGGCCCGCCTGGGCCTGCCGATCACATTCGTGGTGGTCTCCAACGGCGTTTTTGGCTGGATCAAGGCGGGACAGAAGACCGGCTTTGATGAACGCTATTTCTCGGTCGATTTTTCCACCACCGACCATGCCAAGGTAGCGGACGCCTATGGCCTGCAAAGCTGGCGCGTGGAAGACCCAAGCGAACTAAAAAGCAAAATGGCCGCCGCCCTGAACTGTCCCGGACCGTCGTTGGTCGACGTGATCTGCCAACCGTTGCAAGAGGCGAATGCGCCCGTCAGCGAATGGGTGGCCTAAAGTTCCGATTAGCGTCCCGGCGGCGTCCAAGTGGTATCGGGATCCATGGGATAGACCGGGCGGGGAAGGTTTTGCCAGTTGAAGCGGCTCAACACCGGTGAGGTCAGGCCCGCGGTGTCGATTTCATGGACCTGCTCGGTTGGGAACCAAGGTATGAAGCCGGCCCTGAAATGGCCCCGCGATTTGACGCAGACCGTGCGCGCATCGGCGATATCCAGGCCGAACATTTCGAAAAACATCGGATCCGCCGTCTGATGGCGGGAGCTGATCACCACGACCAGAATGCCGCCCTCGCCACCAATTTCCAGCACCGCGCTGGGTCCAAGGCGGAGCTGGCGGTTCTTGTAGATGCCCAGGCGGCCAACCATGTTGCCGTCGTGCAGTTTCACGACCTTGGCCCGGACTTCAAAAGTTTTGGAGAATTCGGTCGCGTTGGCGCGGTTAAAAACGGCATCAAATTCCGCGCCGACGCCTAAATCATGCGCCTCCGCCGCCAGGTCTTTGTCGAAGAAAGAGCCGTAATAAACGCCACGCGCACCGCCCGCCACCAGCGCCGACAGCAGCCAGGTCGTCCGGCCCTCACCGCCGCCGCCCGGATTGTCGCCGGCATCGGCAAGAATCACCGCGCCGCGATCCGGATTCTGCGCCACCACGTTGGCCAGGGTGACGCCATCTTCGATGGACATCATCTCGCGGGTAAAGGCGGCCCGGTTATCCCAGGCGCGGGTGGCGATTTCAGCCGCCAGACGGGATGCCTTGTCTTCATCGCTTCGTGCGGTGACCACCACGGCCAGGCCGTTCTTGGGTGAATCGGAAAAGGCGAAATTACCAAACACCGAAACATTGACGATCTCCCCCGCCTCTTCACGGGAGCGGCGCTGGCCATAGTCGATCAAATCGCCATAGGGCCCCGCCGCCGTCAGCAGCGTGGTGGAGGGCGGCACCAGCGGCAGGCGGATCAAGACCTGCCGGGGCGCCATTCCGGCAAACATCTGGCGCATCAGCAACGCCGCCTCTTCGCCGCGCTGGACCTGATCAACGTGAGGATTCGTCTGATAGCCGATGATGGCATCGGTGGCGTCGGCCATGGCTTCGGAGATATTGGCATGCAGATCCAGGGTCGCGATCACGGCCACGTCCGCGCCCACGGCATCACGGATCGCCGTCATCAGGGTGCCGTCCGGGTCGCCGTCGTCCGTCGCCACCATGGCGCCGTGATTGGCGATATAGACCGCATCCAGCGGCCCGGCGGCCTTCAGGCCGGCGACGATGCGTTCAACGGTGGCGGTAAAAAACCCTCCCTCGATCGGCCCCCAGGGCGGGCAACCGGTCAAGACCATGGGCACCGGCGTCCAGGGCCCTGTGGCGTCCATTGTCTGCACGAAGGCCGCCATCTCGCGCGGCAGGGTGGAGACCGGCTGACGTGCCTCCGCAACAATTTCGGGGCCCTCCAGATACAGATTTTCGCGAAAATCCGTTTCCGTCGCGACCGGAGAAAAGGCGTTGCTTTCCAGGATCACCCCACACAGGGCGACGCGTTTAGGCTCAGACTGCTCCGCCATTTTCGACTCCACTAGTATCCCAGGGCCAGTCCGTCCTTGCGCGGGTCGGAACCACCCGCCAGGGTGCCGTTTTCCCAATCCACCGCGATCACCTGACCGCCGCCCCAGGGCATCTCGGGCCGGCCCACTTCGTGGCCCAAAGCCGTTAGACCGGCCATGACGTCCTCGCCCAGGCCACGCTCCACATCCAATCGTCCTTCAACATGGAAGACCCGGGGGCTGTCCATGGATTCCTGCGCGTCCATGCCGTAATCAATCAGGTTGGTCAGCACGTGGGTGTGGCCGACCGGTTGATAGCCGCCGCCCATGACGCCGTAGCAATAGGCGACCTTGCCGTCCTTGGTGCACATGCCGGGAATAATCGTGTGCAGGGGCCGCTTGCGCGGGGCCACGTTGTTGGGGTGGCCCGGGTTGACCACGAAGCCGGCGCCACGGTTTTGCATCATCACGCCGGTTTTCGGCGAGGCAATGCCGGAGCCGAACGGCATATAGAGCGAATTGATGAAGGAGCAGGCGTTGCGGTCCTTGTCGACCACGGACAGGTAAATGGTGTCGCGATAGACCGGGCCCGTGGCCTCGGGCGCCTCGATGGCGCTGTCCATCTTGATCTGGGCACGCATCTCGGCGGCGAATTCCGCCGACAGCATATGTTCGACCGGCACGTCGGCCTGGCGCTGGTCGGCGACGAAACGGTCGCGGGCGGCATAGGCCATGCGCGAGGCCTCGGTCTCCAGATGCAGACGCTCGACACTGTTGGGATCCATCTTGGTCAGGTCAAATTCGCTGAGGATGTTCAGCATCATCAGGGCCGTGATGCCCTGGCCATTAGGTGGGATCTGCCACATGGAGTGGCCCCGGTAATCGGTCGAAATCGGGGTGACGTATTCGCCGGCGAACTCGGCGAAATCGTCCATGGCATGACAGCCGCCCAGGGAGGAGAGATATTCCACCATGTCCTCGGCGACCGGGCCCTTGTAAAAGCCGTCCCGGCCCTCTTTGGCAACGGTGCGCATGGTTTCCGCCAGCTCGGGCAGACGCCAGATTTCGCCCGCCTTGGGTGCCCGGCCGTTGTTCAGATATTTCGCCGCCGCCGAAGGATCCGCCGACAGCTTGGCCACGTTGCGGTCCCAATCAACGCCGACCCGCGGCGTGATGGCAAAACCGTCCTCGGCATAGCCGATGGCCGGCTGCAGAGCCTGATCCAGATCAATGGTGCCGTGATCGCGCAGCAACATATGCCAACCGTCGATGGCGCCAGGTACGGAGACCGCGTGCGGCGACTGAATGGGGATTGAGGAAATGCCCTGTTCCAGCAAATGTTCAGCGGTCAGGGTTTTGGGCGCCCAGCCGGAAGCGTTCAGGCCAATAACTTCCGGCCCGCCGCCAGGTGCCAGCAGTGCAAAGCAATCGCCGCCGATGCCCGTCGACATGGGCTCCACCACGCATTGCACGGCGCAGGCGGTGACGGCGGCATCGACCGCGTTGCGGCCCCGGCGCAGAACTTCCAGCGCCGCAAGGGTGCTAAGCGGGTGAGATGTTGCGGCCATGCCATTGGCGGAATGGACGGTGGAGCGGCCGGGAAGTTGCAAATCGCGCATTACAGATGCCTCAAGAAAATAAGATTCAGAAAAAATAGGGGCTGGAACCGGCTAAATGCCAATTCCAGCCCGAAAAGTCCAGGCTGATGCAGCTCAGCCGAGCTTTGACTTCATCAAAGCCTTCAGATCGACTTCGGCGCGGGCACCCATGTGGGAAATCACCTCCGCCGCGCCGATGCCCGCCATGCGCCCGCATTCCTGCAGGCCACGGCCCTCGGCCAGCCCGGTCAAAAAGCCGGCGGCATAAACGTCGCCCGCGCCGGTGGTATCGACCACATGCGCTACCGGTTCGGCATCGATCACATGCACTTCGTCACCGGCCACGATCACCGCGCCTTTTTCCGAACGGGTCAGGGCGGCAATCTCGCAATGGCCGCGCACCGCCTGCATGGCGGCATCAAAGCTGTCCGTCTCGTACAACGAGATGATTTCCTGTTCGTTGGCGAACAGAATATCCACGTGATGTTCCACCAGGTCGAGGAATTCCTCGCGGTGACGATCAACACAGAAACTATCGGACAGGCTCAAGGCAACCTTTCGGTCGGCGGCCCGTGCCGCGCCCATGGCCTTGATGAAGGCCTCTTTGGCGCCGGGCGGATCCCACAGATAGCCTTCCAGATAGGTTATGGCCGAGGCGGCAACCAAGTCTTCATCCACGTCCTCCGGCCCCAATTCGACACAGGCGCCAAGAAAAGTGTTCATGGTACGCATGGCATCGGGCGTCACCATGATCAGGCAACGCGCCGTCGGCGCCCCGCCGGTGGCGGGCGGTGAATGGAAATCAACGCCGATGGCGCGGATGTCATGGGCGAAGATGCGGCCCAACTCGTCGTCGCATACCTTGCCGACAAAACAGGCGCGTCCACCAAGGGCAGCGACGCCAGCCACGGTATTCGCGGCCGAGCCGCCGGAGCTTTCCGTGCCCGCGCCCATGGCGCCATACAGCAGCTCGGCACGGTCGGCGTCGATCAACATCATGCCGCCCTTGGCCAATTCATGCTGCGCCAAGAAACTGTCTTCGGCGGGTGCCAACACATCGACGATCGCATTGCCGATACCAAGCACATCGTATCGGATTTCCACCATTGCGGACTCCCACTATTGCGGTGTTAGGATGAGGCAGTATAGAAGGCACTTCGTTTGGCGCAAGGGAAGCCTGCGCATATAAGCGATATCTGTTAGGGGAGATGACATGACCGAGTTGTGGCGAAAAACGGCGCGTGAAATGGTGGATTTGCTGGCCAAGGGCGAGGTTCGCCCGAAAGAGGCCATCGATACCGCTGCGGAACGCATAGAGGCGACCAATGGCGCGGTCAACGCCATGGTCACCCTGTGCCTGGAACGGGCGCACGCCGCCGCCGAGCGGCTCGAAGCGGAGGGCCACCCGGAACAGCCGGGACCGGGCTATCTTTACGGCCTGCCGGTCTCAATCAAGGATCTGAACCATGTGGAAGGCGTGCGCTGTACCATGGGTTCGCCCATCTATGCGGATCAGATATCCGCCGAATCGGATCTGTCGGTGAAGACCCTGGAAGGCAACGGTGCCATCGTCATCGGCAAATCGAACACGCCGGAATTCGGCGCCGGCGCCAATACCTTCAACGAAGTATTTGGTGAGACCCGCAACCCTTGGGATACACGCATGAACGCGGGCGGTTCCTCGGGCGGGGCGGCGGTCAATCTGGCCACGGGGCAGACCTGGCTGGCCACGGGCAGCGACCTGGGCGGCTCGCTCCGTATTCCCGGTGCTTTCAATTCCATCGTCGGTTTTCGGCCCTCGCCAGGGCGTTGTCCGCGCGGCACCTCCGCCTATCTCGGCCGCTTTGATGATATGAGCGTGGTCGGCCCCATGGCCCGCAACGTGGGCGACGTGGCCCTGATGCTGGATGCCATGGTCGGGCAATATCCCAGTGACCCAATTTCGCTGCCCGTGCCCAACGAGCCTTTTCAGACGGCGGCCCAGGCGGCCACGCCACCCAAGCGGATTGGCTGGAGCGCAACCATGGGCGTGGCGCCGGTGGAACCTGAAATTGCAGAAATCTGCGCCGCAGCCGCGCAATCATTTGCTGCATTGGGCACGGCGGTGGAGGAGGCCTGCCCTGACTTCACTGGCGCGCAGAAAATGTTTCAGACCCTGCGCGGCGTTGCCTTCGTGGGCACCCACCGCACGCACATGGCGGAAAACCGCGATCAGTTGAAGCCAGACGTGATCTGGAACTATGAACACGGCCTGTCGCTTGCCATCGAAGATGTGGCCGATGCCAAGCAGGTCCGGGGGCGTCTGCAACAAAATATGTGCGACTTTTTTGAAACCTACGATTTGCTGGTGACGCCAACCGTGATGACACCAACTTTCCCGGTCGAAATCCGCTATCTGGATGAAGTGGCGGGCGTAAAATTCGACAATTATGTGGATTGGCTGATGCACACCTTCATCGTCACGCCCACCGGTTGCCCGGCGGTTTCGCTGCCCTGCGGCTTTACCGAGAGCGGCCTGCCGGTCGGTCTGCAACTGGTGGCGCCGCCACGGGGCGAGGCGGCCCTGCTGTCGGCGGCGGCGGCGTTCGAGGCCAATTGCGATCTACAATGGCAAACCCCAATCGATCCGCGATCGAAATGATTGGAAAATTCAGAGAAAGCGCGACCTGCCCTTCAATTATCCGAGGGAATGCTTACATTCCTGGGCAATGACAATTCTCAACAATCGTAAAAGCTAAGACAGAGGGCTATTCATGCTAATGCGCGCCGCCACCTTGACGTTGGGGCAGACCGCCGATCCGGCATTTCGGGGTGTCGTCATCAAAAGCGTCCTGTTCACCCTGGCGCTCTTCGTGGGCTTGACCGTGGTCTTTTATTGGGCCGTGCCGGAGGTAAAGGTCTTTGAATCTGACTGGCTGCAATGGGCCAACAGCGCCCTTGAAGTCGGCGGAAGTCTGGCGTTTTTCGCCGCCTTGGTGCTAACATTTTCGGCCACCGCGACCTTGATCGGCGGCATTTTTCTTGATGACATCGCCATGGCGGTGGAAAAGCGCCATTACCCCCAGGATGAACCGGGCCGTTCGGCGGATTTTTCCAAGACCTTCGGCGTCTCCATACGCTTCATCGGTGTCACCCTATTGCTGAATGTGCTGGTCTTGCCGTTTTATTTGATCGCGTTATTGTTTCCTCCACTTTTTGCCTGTATTTTCTATGGCTTAAACGGTTATCTTCTATCTCGAGAGTATTTTGAGCTTGTAAGCCTAAGACATAAGGATGCAAAAGCGGCCCGGCAATTGCGCAAGGCCAATGGCCTGAGGGTCTTCTCGGCCGGTGTGGTAATCGCTTTTCTGCTGACGGTGCCAATCGTTAATCTGTTCGTGCCGATTTTGGCGACCGCCTTCATGTTGCATATCTTCAAGGCTCTACAAGGTGTAAAGACAACTGAAATCGTCTCTTGATCCGCGGTCACAAGCTGGACTATGGACGGTAACTGAAGCACTTAGAGCGCATTGTTTATAAATGCGCTCCGATTCTTAAGAATCGAGCAATTGAACCAGTTATTTAGGTCTCGAAAGTGACCCAGATTAATTGAAAATTGCTCTAACTATAGGAAATACGTAATGGCCAATGAAGAGGGTAACCCCAGTGCAAGTTCGGCCTTTCGCCCCGAGATAACCCGCCGTCTGCCCGATCTGCCGGGGGGGCCATTGCGCGGCGCAGCACCAGCGGAAACGGGCGACGCCGGAAAGAAATTGTTTGTGGGCCGGGAAATCGTGCTGAACGGTCAGATTACCGCCTGCGATCAATTGGTGGTCGAGGGCCGGGTCGAAGCAGCCCTGGAGAACTCCCAATCTATCGAAATATCCGAGACCGGGTATTTCAAAGGCTCGGCAGTCATTGAAGAAGCCGTTATCAGCGGCCAGTTCGAAGGCAGCCTGACCGTGCGCGGCGAACTGACCGTCAAGGCCAAGGGCCGCATCGAAGGTGATGTCCGCTACGGTAAATTGTGCATCGAATCCGGCGGCCAGATCATCGGCACTCTCGAGGCTCTGACAGACGGCGGCGCGGCAACTGCCAGCATTGGCGGCGACGTTGACGAATAGCGTAATGATGCCGCGTCTTTGTTGTCTGTTGGCAGGGCTCTGGTTGGTAGCCTGCACCACGGATCAGACGGCGCTACCCACGGTGCCAGCGGCGCCGGCTGCTCAACCGGCAATGCAGCCAACGGCCAGCGCGCCCAGCATGGACCCGATCGCCGGCGCCAGCGCCTTTACCCAAGACGGCAGCAGCACCTCCATCCGGACGCCGCAATCGGGACTGGATGGCGGGACGCTGCAAAATCCCGTTGAAAGCCGCCAGCAAAACCCCGCCGCGCGGCCCGAGCCGGCGCCCAACAAAAAGCCCGCGCCCGCTCTTGATCCAGAAAAGCTGGTGGGCATGGATCATGGCGAATTACGCGATCTGTTGGGCAAACCATCTCTGCTTCGCGGTGAGCGGGATGCCCAGGTTTGGCAATATGGCGGCACCGCCTGTGTATTGCATGTCTTCCTATACCGCGATGGCGCCAACGGCCGCTATCGGGTTGCCTATGTGGATACGGTCAGCCGCCAACGCAGCGCCGCCATACAGGCGGACGAAGCCTCCTTCCAGCGGACCTGCCTGGGCCCTCTGCCGCAACGGGCCACGGCGCAAAATCAACCCAGTTAGCGCAATTTTAGACATTCAATAGGCCGCCAAGCCAGCAGCGTTCTATTTGACGATTACCTCTACCGTTGTTTTCACGACCACCTGTTCCTTGCGACCATTCCTCCGCAACAGTTGGTATTCTCCCTTGTAGGTGCCGGGCGGCCACAGCCGCCGGGCACGCTTGCCGCTATAGCTGAACCAGCGGGCCTTGTGCTTGGTTGCCGGCTTTCTTTTGGTGTTCACCAAGACGCTCCCATCCGGGGCAATGACCCGCAGTACTTCCTTGTCCCCTGGCTGAAGGCCGAAAATCATTACCCAGAACACCAGATTGCGGGCCTTGCGGCCAAGTTGGTCATGGCGGTGCAAGCCCGAGACGATCTGCTTGAGCGTCGGCACCTGGTCCGTGAAGCCGGCGGCAAGTACACCGCTGGGACGATAGGCGAGTTCCGGCAGAAGGGCGGGTTGCCATAGCGGCGTGCCCTTGCCGCCGCAGCCGGCTTTTGCGCCGGCGCCTATAAACGGATCGATCACCGCGCCCCGGTAGCGGACGCTTAAATGCAGGTGCGGAAACTCGGTCTTGCCCGACAGCCCGATCGTGCCCAATGTTTGTCCACGCTCGACCCGATCGCCCTTTCGCACCCGGACGCTGCCCTGGCGCAGATGGCAATACTGGGTTTGCCAGCCGCCGCCGTGATCGATCAGGACGCCATTGCCGCACTCGCGGTTTTTGTTTCGTTCCGGCTTGTAGCCGCCAGGGGCATGGTCGCGGACATTGTTCCGTGTGCCCGCCACCCGGCCGGGCGCCGCCGCCAACACCCGGACGCCGCGGTCAAGCCAGCTTGCGTCAGGCAGGCGAAAGTCGGTTCCCTTGTGGCCATCATATACAAGCCGGCCGCAGGTATAGTCCCTGGCGCCGGGTCCGGGATCATGGTCAACGTAGTTTTGGATGCTACAGACGGCGCCGATCTTGCAATCCACGGGCAGTGACAGGCTAAGGCCCGGAGTTTCGGCCATGGCCGTCTGCCATGTCATGAAGGAAACAAGCGCCCAGACGATGCCCGGCACAAGCGAAAGCCGCATCAGCGTGACGAGTGTTGCAAGGACCGTCGGCATTTTAAAATGGCTTAGACCACGCCATCCTCGCGCAACGCGGCGATCTCGCTTTCATCCATATCCAGCCACTCACCCAAGATCTCGTCGGTATGCTGGCCCAGCGTCGGCACATCCCGGTAGGCTTCAACCGGGGTCTCCATCAGGCGGATCGGATTACCTTGGGTTTTGACCGTACCCAGGATGGGGTGTTCGATATCGATGATCTGGCCCCGGTGTTTGACCTGCGGGTTTTCCATCACATCCGCCACGGTGGCCATGCGGCCACAGGGAATTTCGGCCGCCACCAAACGCTCCAACAGCCAATCCCGGTCGTGGCGGAGGAACCAGCCGGCGACGGTTTCGTCGACCAGATCGGCATTGGCCAGGCGGTCGGGCGGCGTGGCAAAGCGCGGATCTTCCAGGATCTTCTCCTCACCCATGATCTTGATCAGGGCATTGAAATGCTTCACGCCCGCTGACATCAGATGAATGCGTTGGCCGTCGCGGGTGCGAAAGGTATTGGCCGGCGCGCTGTAGCGGTCGCGGTTGCCCATTCGCCCCATTACGCTGCCGTCGCGGTGGTGTTCGGCCACCGCCGTCATCAGAAAAGACATGGCGGTATCGAGCAATGGCACATCGACCACCTGGCCGCGTCCCGTGCGTTCGCGCGCATGCAGGGCGGCCATTACGCCCATGGCGGCGTTGGAACCGGTGGAATAATCGATCACCACGGAACCGAACATGGTTTCTTCGCCGTCCTTGCTGCCGGTCAGGTGCATCAGGCCGCCTTCGGCCTGGGCGATGGCATCGAAGGCCGGGCGCTTGGCCCAGGGGCCATCCTGGCCGAAGCCGGAAATACGGGCCATCACAAGGCGCGGATTGAGGGCGGAGGCCTGCTCCCAACCAAAGCCCATGGCTTCCATCGTGCCTGGGCGGAAATTTTCCACCAGAACATCCGCCTGGGGGATCAGCGCGGCCAGGATCTCCTTGCCCCTGTCGCTGCGCAGATCCAGGGTGATGGAGCGTTTGTTGCGGTTGTACATCAACATATACAGGCGGTCGTCACCGGTAGCCGCGCCTGGGCCGCGCATGACATCGCCGACCTCGGGCTTTTCGATCTTGATCACATCGGCCCCGAAATCGCCCAGTATCTGGGCACAGTAGGGCCCGGCAACATAGCGGGCCAAGTCGAGCACCTTTATTCCTTCAAGCGCACGCGTCATGCGGCGTCCCCTCCAATTGTCGTGATTTCATTTATTAGTATACCGAACCGGAGACGAAGCCCAGAAATTGCTGTCTCGTAATGTTATTGGTGAATGGTCTAACCGTTTTCACCGGCCTCGGTCGCCGCAACGACGATGCGTTCGAAGGCTGCCAGAGTTTCGGCCTGGGTATCCACCAGCCGCCTTTCCAGCTGTTCCAGATCAGCCGCCTCGGAAATCCGCAACACCGCGTTCACCATGCCCCGGGGCGCCTCGCCTGGATCGAACTCGCCCACCACCGAGACCCGAAACAGGGCCATCAAGTCGCGGTACAACCCCGACGCCGCGATAAGGCCGTCCGCATCCGGGCGGGATAGATGCCCGGCCCGGGCCAAATTCGACAGGGCGGTGCATATGTTCGGATGCAGAACATTCGGTGTCTCGGCGGCATGGGCCAATTGCAGGAACTGGGCGATGAATTCGATATCCAGCAGGCCGCCCCGGACCATTTTCATTTCCCAGGGGTTTTCGCTGCCGCGCTGGCGGATCAGCCGCTGCCGCATGGCCACAACGTCCGCAGCCGTGCGCTGGCGGTCGCGAGGCCGGCATAGCACCTCGGCCACGGTTCCCCGAACCCGGGCGGCCAGCTCCGCCGCGCCCGCAACCACCCGCGCCCGGGTCAGGGCCATATGCTCCCAGGTCCAGGCTTCATTGCGCTGATAATCGGCAAAACCGTTGAACCGGGTGGCCACGGGCCCGGAATTGCCCGAGGGGCGCAGACGCATGTCCACTTCGTACAATTTGCCTTCCGCGGTCGGCACGGTCATGGCGTTGATCAGACGCTGGCTGAGGCGGGTGAAATACTGCTGTGCCGGCAGGGATCTGGTGCCATCGGAAGCACTGTCATCGTCCGGATAGTCGTAGACAAAGATCAGGTCCAGATCGGATTCCCCGGTCATCTCGCGGCTGCCGAATTTGCCCATGGCCAGGACCACCATCGCGCCGCCGTCCAGGACGCCATGGCGTTCCGCATTCGCGAAGGCGTCCTCGACACCGGGCAGCAGCGAGCCCAGGGCCGCGTCCGCCAGGTCCGCATAGCCGGCGCCCGAGCGGTCCGCGTCAATGGTCGCGCCCAGGACCTGGACGCCGATCTGGAATTTATGTTCCTTCACCCGGCGCCGGGTCAAATCCAGAACGTCCTGCAGGTCCAACGCCGTGCGCATTTCTTCGGCGAATTCCTGGCGCAGGGCGCTCAGAGCCGGCGGGGCGGCGAGGAACTCCGTCGAGGTCATGGCATCGACAACGCTGGAATTCTCGGCCAGATAATTGGCCAGACGGGGGGCGCTGCCCATGATCTCCGCCATCAGTTCGAGTAATTGCGGCCGCGCCATCAACATTGAAAACAATTGCACGCCGGTGGGTAAATTGGACAGGAAGCGGTCGAAACGGCCAAGTGTAGCGTTTGGATTGGCGGTATCCGCGATCGCTTGCAAAAGCGCCGGCATCAAGGTCGTTAGCAACTCCTGCGCCCGGGTCGAGCGCAGCGCCCGATAGCGGCCATGAAACCAGCCGCGTACCGTTGCGGAGGCGCCCTCAGC
>CAYWYB010000123.1:0-13814 GCA_964462145.1 uncultured Rhodospirillaceae bacterium | reverse complement strand
CACGGGATTGCTCCCACGGGCCCCTCAAGCCCGCGCGTCTTCCAGTTCCGCCACGCCGGCATTTGACGAAAAATAAAGCGCCCCCGTTCCTGAGGGCGGCACTCTATAGCATAGAAGATTCTTCCTGCGAAGGCCGCATTCAGGGCTTTTTTCCGCTCCCTATTTGCCACCCTTGGTCGCCATATTGACCTTGGCCAGAACCTCCGGTGGCTCGATCTCCACCTCGAAATTCTCCAACACGGCGGAGGTCATGATGTAGAAACCGATACACATGATCAGCTCGACCAATTCCTGATGACTGAAAATGGCGGCGGCGGCGGCAAAGGTCTCTTCCGAGGCCTTAGTGTTCTCGAATACCTCGTCGGTCAGGCGCAGCACGATTTTCTCCGTTTCATCGAAGATCGGGTCGTCGGCGCCGACCCTCATGGCCTGGACCTTTTCCTCCGACATGCCCACATCGCGGCTGATCTGTTCGTGCTGGAAGACCTCATAAGAAGCGCCGCAGAGGATGCCCGCGCGGGTAATGGCCAGCTCTCTCAGAATTGGGTCGATCTTGCTCTTATAAAGCAGTGCCGTGGCCAGCCGTGTATAGGCGCCGAACGCCGGGCCGCCATGGGCCAGGATCTTGAAGATATTCAGGGGCTGCATCTTGCCCAAAAGCGTTGCCGCCTCCGGCACCAGGCTAGGATCGTCGGTCGTGGCGTAGGGTATGCGGGGCATGGTGTGTCCTCGTACAGATTTATATCGTTGCCTTCATAAATCCCGGCACGGCCAAGGTTGCAACAACAAACTGCTGTTTAGCCGGCGTGACGCCCCTTCTTCCGTCGGTTATAAGAGGACAGTGCAAGTTCAGGAGATGAGGCATGACAGTCGAGGTATTTGAAGCAGAGGCAGCGCCTATGTTGCTGCGCCAAGACCGTGGCAGCGGCATCGTGCATCTGACCCTGAACCGGCCCGAAGCCTTCAACAGCCTGTCCAGCGGACTGATGCGCCTGTTGCAGGACGAAATCGATGCCATCGCTGCCGATCCCGCCGCCCGCGTTGTTATTATAGAAGGCGCTGGGCGCGGCTTCTGTGCCGGCCATGACCTGAAGGAAGTCACCTCCCTTGAAACGGTGGAGGCACGCCGGGCCCTGATGGCGCAATGCTGTGAATTGATGCTCTCCATAGTGCATTGCCCAAAACCGGTGATCGCCAAGGTACATGGCGTGGCCTCCGCCGCCGGCTGCCAGCTGGTCGCCAGTTGCGATCTGGCCGTGGCCGACGATGACACACGTTTTGCCACCCCCGGTGTAAATATTGGCCTGTTCTGTTCCACGCCCATGGTGGCCCTGGGCCGCAATGTGGGGCGCAAACACGCCATGGAGATGCTGTTGACCGGCGAGGCCATGGATGCGCCGACCGCCTATCGCTTTGGTCTGATCAACCGGCATGTACCGAACGCGGAACTGGATGCGGCGGCCATGCATTTTGCCGAGCTGATCGCGCAAAAATCGAGCTATACCCTGCGCGTCGGTAAGGAAGCTTTCTACCGCCAGCAGGATATGGAGCTGGAAGAGGCCTATAAAATGGCGGCGGAGGTCATGGTTGAAAACATGCTGGCGAAAGATGCCACCGAGGGCATGACCGCCTTTATCGAAAAACGTAAACCGGTTTGGAGTGATCGCTGATGGATGCAGATGTATTGGAACCACTGAATTACAGCGACACTTTGTTGCGTCATGTCCTCTCGACCGTGCGCACCATTGCCTTGGTCGGGGCCAGTGGCGATTGGAAACGGCCCAGCTTTTTTGCCATGAAATATCTGCAACGCCGGGGTTATCGGGTCATCCCAGTCAATCCGGGCCGGGCCGGCAGCGAAATCCTGGGCGAGACGGTTTATGCCAGCCTGGCCGATATTCCCGGCGATATCGATATGGTGGATGTCTTTCGCGCCTCCGATGCCGCCCTTGGCGTGGTGGAGGAAACGGTGGCGCTCAAGGATGAGAAGAATATCAAGGTCCTCTGGCTGCAACTGGGGGTCCGCAATGATGCCGCCGCCGAACTGGCAGAGGGGGCCGGCTTGCAAGTAATCATGGACCGCTGTCCAAAGATCGAATTTGCCCGCCTGTCCGGTGAGCTATCCTGGAGCGGCATCAACACCGGCATTATCACCTCCAAGGTCCTGAAGGCGCCCAGAGCATGAGTACGCAAAACACCTCCAACGACCCCGCCTACGGCTTTGAAACCCTGGCCGTGCACGCCGGCGCCCGTCCCGACCCGACCACGGGCGCGCGCTCCACGCCGATTTTTCAGAGCAACGCATTTGTCTTTCACGATGCCGAGCACGCGGCCGAGCTGTTCAATCTGCAAACATTCGGCTTCATCTATTCCCGCCTGACCAACCCCACCGTTTCGGTGCTGGAGGAGCGCGTTTGCGCCCTGGAGAATGGCCGCGGTGCGGTGGCCTGCGCCACCGGGCATGCGGCACAGTTCCTGATTGCCGCGACCTTGCTGGAGACCGGCGACGAATTCATCGCCTCAAAAAACCTCTACGGCGGCTCCATCACCCAATTCGGCGTCTCCTTCGCCAAGCTGGGCTGGACCTGCAATTTCGTCGATATGACCAACCCCGACGAACTACGCGCCGCCATGAACGACAAGATCAAGTTCATCTTCTGCGAAGTTCTGGCCAACCCAGGCGGTGTGGTGCTGGACTTGGAAGCCTTGGCGGCGATCGCCAAGGAATGGGGCGTGCCGCTGGTGGTCGACAATACCCTGGCAACGCCGTATTTGTGCCGGCCGTTCGATTGGGGCGCTGATATCGTTGTGCATTCAGCGACCAAATATATCGGCGGTCACGGCAACACCATGGGCGGCGTGGTGGCTGAGTCCGGCCGTTTCGATTGGAACCAGAACGACAAATTCCCCTCCATGGCCAAGCCGGACCCGGCCTATCACGGCCTGACCTTCGCCGAGACCTTTGGCGATTTCGGCTTTTCCATGAAAATGCGGGCGGTGGCCCTGCGCGATTATGGCCCGACACTCTCGGCGCAATCCGCCTGGAACCTGTTGCAGGGTGTCGAGACATTGCCCCTGCGCATGGAACGCCATTGCGCCAATGCCCAGGCGGTGGCGGAATTCCTCGATAGCCACCCAAAGGTGGCCTGGGTCTCCTTCGCCGGCCTGCCTTCCAGCCCCTATCATGAGCTGGCCAACAAGTACCTGCCGAAAGGCGCCGGCGCGGTCTTCACCTTCGGGGTCAAGGGCGGCTTCGCCGCCGGCGAGGCGGTGGTCAATGCGGTGGAGATCTTCTCGCACCTGGCCAACGTCGGCGATACCCGCAGCCTGATTATCCATCCGGCCTCCACTACGCACCGGCAACTGACGCCGGAACAGCAGGATGCGGCTGGTGCAGGCGCGGATGTCATCCGTCTGTCCATTGGCATCGAGACGGCAGAGGATATCATCGCCGATCTGGACCAGGCCCTGGCCAAGACCTAGGCAGGCACGGAGCATGTTCAGCCACATCACCGTCGGCAGCAATGACCTTGAACGCGCCGCCGTTTTTTACGACGCCGTCATGGCCGTACTTGGTCATAAATGTTTCATCAGCGGCGAAGGTTATATGGGTTACGGCCAGCCCAGCGAAAACCAGTTCTGGGTTCTGTCGCCGTTCGATAAAGCCGCCGCAATACCGGGCAATGGCAATGATACCGCTTTTCTGGCGCCGGACCGAGCCACCGTCCGCGCCTTTCATGCAGCCGCGTTGGCCAATGGCGGCAGCGACGAGGGCGCGCCCGGCCCGCGGCCCCACTATCATGCCAATTACTACGGTGCCTACGTGCGCGATCCCGACGGCAACAAACTACAAGCGGTCTGCCATCGTGCGGAAGACTGACCATCAAAATGGCTAAGTCCGCCGAGTACCGCAGTATCGCACGGCTATACGACATTCTCGATCTGCCGTTTGAATATGCCCGTTACCGCCCCCTGCGGCCCAAGATCTGGACCGGCCTGTCGGGCCGTATTCTGGACGCCGGCGTCGGGACCGGGCGCAACATGCCCTACTACCCCGAGGGTGCCGAAATGGTTGGCGTTGATCTGAGCGCCGCCATGTTGAAGCGGGCCGCGGCCCGCAAACAGCGCACGGCAACGGCGGTGGAATTGGTCGAGGCGGACATCATCGCGACCGCGTTTCCCGACAATTCCTTCGATGCGGTTGTCTCGACCTTTATGTTTTGTGTACTGGCGCCGGAACTGCAATTACCGGCCCTGGTCGAGCTGGCCCGGATCTGCAAGCCCGGCGGCGAGATCCGCATTCTGGAATATGCCATCTCCGCCAATCCGATCCGCCGCGCCATCATGCGACTGTGGGCACCATGGGTACGTTTCGCCTATGGCGCCGCATTCGATCGCGAGACCGAACAGTACCTGCCCGACGCCGGACTGGAACTTGTCGAAACCCGCTATCTGCACAGCGACATCATCAAGCTACTGGTCGCCCGGCACGCCTGATCAGAACTGCTTTCCTAACACTGACTCACTTGAAAACGTAAATCGGGCTGCTCCAGGCCTGAAAGCCATCTTCCGTATTGACGCAGATCCACAGCGGATTATCCCGGCCTTCGGCAATGGGGATTTCGATTGCCGCCGTAATTTCCCGGCAATCATTGTCGTCTGGCAGACGGAAGGCCTTGATCCGCCGTTCCAAGCCACCGGCCTCCACCACCTGATCTTCCATGCCGATGCGGGCCAGGGGGAGGTTCAGGCTGGCCAGATTGGTCGCGATGGACATCTCGCCCCCCAGTTCCCCGGCCTGATCATCATCCAGCCAGGCGTCGAAGCCGCCGAAATTTCCGGTGGTAATGGCATCAAAAATAATCGTGTCGTCGCTTTGCTGTTCGAACAGCCGCTCGTGATTCCAGGCGTTGATCTTTTCGAACCGGCGAATGGTAGCACCGCCGAAGGAAACCTTGCCCTTCCAGTTCGTGTCGCGGCCCCTGCCCCGATATTCCGCGCCGCTCCATAAAACACGGATGCGGTTGCCCAAGTCATCGGCGCCATAACCGCGCAGGGTTTCAATAACGTCCGTGCCATTGCGAACTTCAATGCGCTCGATCGGCGTCTGGGTCACGACCCGGACCGTCAGGGTGGCCGTATCGCCCTTGCTCTGGACAATGTCCCCCATCATCACCTCCCGTACTTCGCGGGCAGTGGTGTCGGGAAACAAATTTGGATCCTGGTCAAACAGCGTCGCGGCTTCGTCAAAGCTTGCCTTGACGTCCAGATGCATGCGGGTGCCCGTGGTGCCGTAGTGATGGCGGCGGCGCAGACAGTCGAAAAAGCTGTCGCGGGTCAGTTCCTCGGTCAGGAAACAGGTCAGACCGCCATAGGCGCCAAAGGTCGAAACGCCGGGATAGGAGGCCCCTGGCCGGCCCTTGTGGCCGTCACTGTTACAGACCACGCCGCAGCGGTGGCCAAGGGGGAAGCCATCGGTCAGCAACCATTCGAAAGTGCCCCAGGCCGAATGGATCTCCATCGACATTTCCTTGGTGCCGTCATGGGCATAGGCGATATCGGCATAGCGGCCGCCGACATGGGCATAGACCACGCAATCCTCGTCGGCCAGACGCTCGAACAGGGCGTTGGCGTCGTTGGCATCCATGTCCAGATCGGACCGGTCCGTCAGCAGGGCATGGGACGAGCGGTAGATGGGCCGGCCCTCGGTCCGGTAATAGACATTGCGGTCGCCGCCCACCGCCGTATTGCCGGACCACTCATAGCCCGGAAAGGTCACGAAGCGGCCATCCTCGTGATATTCGGCGGTCAATTGATTGAGATATGCCCAAAAGGCATTGTTGACCTGGAAATCGTTGGCCTGATGGCTCAACGCGTCGAGAAAGGCCATTTTGCGGCCAAACTCGAAATAGTCCCTGGACGTGCCGATACCGATGGACTCGCCGCTTTGCCCATGCAGATCAGCCCAATAGCCGCCATAGGGCCCGTCCTCGATGACCAGCGGGTGCGACCGCGCCACCACTTCGCCAGCCTCGTCACGAACCGTGATCCGAAGGGTGCCCGGTTCCGCCACGCTCAACCCCTCGAACAGCATGGCACGCTCGCCAAGGGCGTAATCAACCGTATCCGGCAGGCCTTCGACCGGTAGGTTGCTTTCCAGGCTAAGCTTGCCCTGTGCCTTGTGGGTTGGATTGCCCCATTTGTCTTCCGCCTTCAGGCCAAAATGAAAGCGCTCGCCCGGCCGGCGCAGACTGGGCAAAACGGCACGCCAAAGTGCGGGTTCGCCCGGAACGATGGCAATGTTGGGCGTATTCGGGATGGGTGTATATTGGCCGACGGCGCAGACATCCGCCGCGACCTTGAATTCGAAATTCGGCTCGACCATGGACTGCATGCGCAGACCGGGGGAGCCATGTGAAGTGTCGCCAATGACGATTTCAATTCTGTCGCCTTCACGCAGGAAACCGCCCGCCACACGAACGGTCAGGCATTTCCAGCGCGGCCTTGCCGCGCCCCGGCCGGCATAGTTGACCTGCAACGGCACGCCGGAGGATGAGGTTGCCGTGACATAATTGTCGCCGGTGGGATTGCCCGTTTGCAGGGCACCGCTGTCTCCCATGGCGCGCAGCATGACCTGGATGGCGCCGGTATCATCCAGGCCAAAGCGGCCAACCGTGTAGGTCAGGCGAAAGGTTTGCAGACTGCGGGCGGGAAACTTGCCTTTCGGCTCAATCTCCACATGGCCGTACAGCACCGGGTCGGTGCCCGGCTGCGCGGTGGTCCAAACCTCGCCCACCAAATCTGAATCGACCAAAATACCGTCGTCGTGCTCCGTCATACCTATGCCCCTGTTCTTGCTATGCGCACCGATACTATCAACGATGCAGCACAACCGCATCATTGAGCTTTTCCAACTGGGAATCCGCCACGCCCAGGCGGAGTAATTCGCGCACTGTATTTGCCAGATAATCCCGGCACTTCCCCCGCTCGCCCCGCGCCAGGGCAATATGCGCGACGATTTGCGCCTGGCTCAGACCATCGGCGTATTGCCGGCTGGCCTGGTTGGTCACGAATGTCAGCGCCGGCGTTTTCGTCCCGGCGATCTCCACCTCGAGCCAAACCGGCTGATAGACATCAGTCCACATCTCCCGCTGCCAGATCATGGGCAATGCTTCCTCACGATCCGCCGCGCCAATTCGAAAGGCCATGCCCTGGCAGGTCCCACCCGGCATCAGTCCCAGTGACAGGCCCGGAATATCCGGAGTGGCGCGCGCCAGGGCCGTCCAGACGCACATGGCCCTATGCCAACCTGTCAGCCGCGCCGAAGCCATCGCACGATGGGGAAATGGCGCGTCCCACAGCAGACTGCCGTAGCCGAACAACCACAGATCGTCCTGCCCTTCCGGCCCCTGGGCCAGCGCCTCGGCGCATGAGCGAGCACGCGCCTGTTCACTGAGAGGTGCAAAGGGTTTGCTGAAGCTATGCATGGCACCCACGAATATGATTATCAAAGCTGGCTGGAAATCCAGCCCGGTCTATAATGACAGCTCCCGCCCAAGATCGAGAGTCCCCCATGCCCATTACCAAATTGTTGATCGCCAATCGGGGCGAAATCGCCATTCGCATCCAGCGCGCCGCCGCCGCCATGGACATTGCCACCGTCGCGGTGTTTTCCGAGGATGACGCGCACAGCCTGCATGTCTTCCGGGCCGATCAGGCCCACGCGCTGACGGGTGCCGGCGCACCCGCCTATCTGGATATTGAACAGGTCATCGCCGCCGCGACAACAACGGGCTGTGACGGGGTGCATCCGGGCTATGGCTTTCTAAGCGAGAACGCCGCCTTTGCCCGCGCCTGCGAGGCCGCCGGGCTGATCTTCGTCGGTCCGCGCGCCGAGGTTCTGGACAAGCTGGGCGACAAGGTCAAGGCCCGCAACATCGCCGCCGACGCCGGCGTGCCCGTACTGGCGGGCTCCCCCGGGCCGGTGGATTTGGCCGGGGCCCGTGAATTTTTGGCTTCGCTGAATGGCGCGCCGATGATCATCAAGGCGGTATCGGGCGGCGGCGGACGGGGTGTGCGCGTTATTGAGACCGCCGACGAGTTGGACGAGGCATTCGAACGCGCGGCATCGGAGGCCGCCGCCGCCTTCGGCGATGGCGCCCTGTACGTTGAACGCTACCTGGCCCGCGCCCGCCATATCGAAGTGCAGATCCTGGGCGATGGCAAGGGTGAGGCGCGGCATCTGGGAGAGCGGGATTGCAGCATTCAAAGGCGGCATCAGAAAATCCTGGAAATCGCGCCGGCACCGGGACTGGATGCGACGCTGCGCGAAAAAATTCTGGCCGCCGCCGTCATCCTGGCGAAGGTGCTTGAATACGCCAACGTTGGCACCTTCGAATTTCTGGTCGATGTGGAGAACAACGACTTCATTTTCATGGAAGCCAATCCCCGCCTACAGGTCGAACACACCATCACCGAAGAAGTGACCGGTGTCGATCTGGTGCGGGCGCAGCTGCGTATCGCCAATGGCGCCAGCCTGGATGATCTGGGCATCGCGGCAGGCGGCCCCGTCATGCGCGGCCATGCGGTGCAGGCCAGGGTCAATATGGAACGTATCGACAAGAGTGGCGCAGCGATGCCGGCGGGCGGTCAATTGCAGGCCTTTGATCCATCCACCGGGCCTGGCATCCGGACCGACACATTTGGTTATGCCGGCTATACCACAACGCCGCGTTTTGATTCCCTGCTGGCCAAGGTCATCACCCACAGCACCGAGAGCTATGCAGCCGCCATCAAGGCCAGCTACCGCGCCCTGTGCGAGTTCCGTATCGAAGGCGTCAGCACCAACATCGGCTTCCTGCAAAACCTGCTGCGCCACGACGGCATTGCCAAGGGTGATCTTTACACCCGTTTTCTCGACGACCACCTCGCCGCCTTGCTTGACGATGCCGGGCACAAGGCAGGCTACCTCACAGCGGCACCGGTTGCCTCGCAGGAGCGTCAGTTGGCCGGCGCCCGGGTCAGCGCCGACGACCCGCTGGCGGTATTGAATTTCGGCCAGTCAGGCAGCACCGGCATGGCCGGCGCGCCAGCGGCCCCCACTGCAACAACGTCCGGCGAAATCGCCGTTGGCCCCGATGGCTCCGTCCCCGTGCTCTCGCCCCTGCAAGGCACCATTGTCGCCATCAACGTAGGGGAAGGTGACGGCGTTACCCTCGGTGCGCCGTTGCTGGTGATGGAGTCCATGAAGATGGAGCATGTCATCAGCGCCGAAATCTCCGGCTTCGTACGCGCCATCGCCGTGGCGGAGGGCGACACCATCTATGATGGCGCGCCGCTGCTGTTTGTCGAGGAAGCCGACATCGCCGCCGGCGAAACAGAGGCGGTGGCGGAAATCGACCTGGATGAAATCCGCCCCGATCTGCGCGAAGTGCTGGACCGGCGTTTCCTTCATAGCGATGCGGGCCGGCCCAAGGCCACCGCGCGGCGTCACGACAAGGGCCAGCGCACGGCACGGGAAAACATCGCGCAATTGTGCAACATGGACACCTTTGTCGAATACGCACCCCTGGTGCTGGCCGCCCAGCGCCAGCGCCATGATGTGGAAACATTGATTGAAAAAAGCCCCGCCGACGGCCTGATCACCGCCCTGGCCGCCGTCAACGATGATCTGTTCAGCGAACCTGATAATCGCTGCGCCATCATGTTCTATGACTATACGGTGTTCGCCGGCACCCAAGGGGTACAGAACCACCGCAAGACCGACCGTATTATCGATTTGGCCGAGGAAGGCCGCCTGCCCTTCATCCTGTTCGCCGAGGGCGGCGGCGGCAGGCCCGGCGATACGGACCGCACGGGCGGCGACGGCAGCCGGACCTTTTCGCGTTTTGCCCAATTGTCGGGCCTGGTCCCCATGGTCGGCATTACCACGGGGCGCTGTTTCGCGGGCAACGCCTCGCTGCTAGGCTGTTGCGACGTAATCATCGCCACCAAGGATGCCAACATCGGCATGGGCGGGCCGGCCATGATCGAGGGCGGCGGCCTGGGCGTCTACGCACCCGAGGACATCGGCCCCATGAGCATTCAGGTGCCTTCGGGCGTGGTTGATCTCCTGGTTGAAGATGAGTCGGAGGCCATCGATGTGGCGAAGAAATACCTCTCCTACTTCCAGGGCCCCATTGGCGAATGGGAAGCACCCGACCAGCGCTTGATGCGGCGCATCGTGCCGGAAAACCGCCTGCGGGTTTATGAAATCCGCGAGGTTATCGAGACCCTGGCGGATGTGGATTCGGTATTGGAGCTGCGCAGCGGTTTCGGCCATGGCTCGGTCACCTGCCTGATCCGGGTCGAGGGCCGGCCCGTGGGCGTGCTGGCCAACAACCCAAAACATCTAGGTGGTGCCATTGATAGTGACTCTTCTGACAAAGCCGCCCGCTTCATGCAGCTTTGCGATGCCTTTGATATTCCCCTGCTGAACCTGTGCGACACGCCGGGCATTATGGTGGGGCCCGAGATCGAGAAGACTGCCCTGGTGCGTCATTCCTCGCGCATGTTCGTGATTGGTGCCAATCTACAGGTGCCATTTTTCACCATCGTTTTGCGCAAGGGTTATGGCCTGGGCGCCATCGCCATGGCGGGCGGCTCGTACAAGGCGGCTTATTTCACCGTCGCCTGGCCGACGGGGGAATTCTACGGCATGGGCATCGAGGGCGCGGTCAAACTCGGCTACCGCAATGATCTGGCCGCCATCGAAGATCCCAAGGAGCGTCTGGAGACCTATCAGAAAATGGTCGATGACGCCTACGAGGGCGCCAAGGCGTTGAATTATTCATCGTACTTCGGCATCGACGACACCATTGATCCGGCGGAAAGCCGCCACTGGCTGATCAACTGCCTGAAATCCATCCGCCGAAAAACACGTAGCGACGGCAAGATCCGCCCCTCGGTCGATGCCTGGTGAATTGAAAAATCTTCCCCAGTAGGGAAAAAATGCTAAGGAAGCGCCCAGCAAAAGATTTGGCTGGATACTTTAGGCGAAGGAAGACAAGACAATGCGCGAATGTCCCTGCGGAACCGGCAAGCAGTTGGATGCCTGTTGCGGCCCCTATATCGACGGCGCCCCGGCCCCGACGGCGGAGGCCACCATGCGTTCCAGATACAGCGCGCATGTGTTGGGCAACGCCGATCACCTCGCCGCCACTCTTTCGAATGAACAGCGCGCCGACTACGACAAGGAAGCGATGGAGCAATCCTTCACCGATACCAAATGGCTTGGACTGGACATTCGCAAGACCGACAAGGGCAACGAAGGCGACGAGACCGGGACGGTGGAATTCGTCGCCCGCTACCGCTCGGGCGGACAGTCAACGGCACATCACGAACTGTCATTTTTCACCCGCGAAGACGATCGCTGGGTCTTTTCGGGCTGCGAAATGAACCCAAGGGCGGCGACGGTGCGGGTGGAAAAGATCGGGCGCAACGCGCCATGTCCCTGCGGCTCGGGCAAGAAATACAAGAAATGCTGTGGGGCGTAATTGTAAAGATGTCTAACTCCGGCTATTTACTGGCCAGGGAACAACAATCACGAAATTCATGAAGGAACAGATCCATGGCTCAAGCCACCGCACGACACATTCTGGTTGATACCGAGGCACAATGCGAAGAGATCAAGGCGAAAATCGCCGGCGGCGAAGATTTCGCCGAACTGGCCCGCGCGCATTCCTCCTGCCCATCGGGCGCCTCGGGTGGCGATCTGGGTTCTTTTGGCCCCGGCCAGATGGTCGCTGAATTCGACCAGGTGGTGTTCTCCGCCAACGTCAATGAAGTGCAGGGCCCGGTGAAGACCCAATTCGGCTATCACCTGCTCGAGGTCACTTCCCGCACCGACTGATATTAGGCAACACGGCGCGGCTGCCCCACGGTGCAATAGCGCCTTGGGGCTGCCCTGCCGGTATGGTCGGTTCTTGCCGCCCACGGACAACGCGCGGTCGGAAAAATCGTCGGCTACGCGTTGTCGAGAAAGGCCCGGGGGCAGTTCGTCACGACGACGCGTCCAAGATCCGGCGTAGTTCCGGCGTGGTTCCGGCATTGCCACGGCAGGTCCGAATGATCGAAGGACACCAAAGCCCAATTATTTTTTTTGACTAATTTCAAAACTCGGATTCTGCCGAGTAGGGCTGTCCCCAGCATCCTAAACGAATATCCGAGCCCGTTATTTCGTGCCCATGGATTCTCTGCACCTCACTCGCTACACTCTACTGCATGCCGAAAAGGACCAAACGTCGACTGGCAATAATTCTATGGGAAAGGTTCGTTGGTGGCGTCGCTCTGATCAAATCATGCCGGTTTGTCTTTGCGGTTGCCGTTTCGGCCACACCCACGGCGCAGGCGATTGCACAATCGCCGGACTCGCGTGAGGTCACGGTCGGGATACCTGCCTCCTTCCCGCCATACTATCAAATTGACGCCACGGGCAAACCATCTGGATTTGGCATTGACGTCATGGAAGCCGTAGCTGCCCGTGCTGGCGTAGTGACGCGCTACAAAGTTTTCAAGGTCAATCGGGAAAGCGTCGCCGCGCTACAAAATGGAAAAATTGATGTTCTGCCAAGCCTTGGCGTATCGAAGAACCGCCAACAGGCATTTGAATTTACCAGTCCCGTCGATACCTTCCAAATTTCCCTGTTTGTCCGCAAGGACACGATCGATATCGAGGGTCTCAATGATCTTGCGGGACGCCCGGTCGGAGCCGTAGTTCCTAATTTGGCGCATCGCATGCTTCGCAAGCGCGATGATATTGAACTCAAAACCTTCAAGGATGTTCCCTCGGCCCTGTTCGCACTTCTTTCCGGCCAGATTGACGCGCTTGCCTATCCCGAGCCGGTGGCATGGAAATTCGCGCGGGCGGCCAAGATTAGCGAACGCATCAAAGTTGCTCCCAAACCGATCGCCGAGATCAAGCGCGCCATGGCCCTCCGCAAAGGGAATATGGAGCTGCTGGCATTGTTGGAGCCAGCTATTAGGGAATTTGTCGCTTCCGAAGAATATCGAAAAACCTACGTAATCTGGTTCGGGGCGCCAGCACCCTTCTGGACAGTTTCGAAGATTTTTTGGGTCATGGTCATCGTTGTTGTCATGCTTATTTCGGCCATGGCGGGTTGGCGCTATTACTCTCTTGCCAAACTCAACAGTGGGCTGCGGGCTTCCATACAGGAGCGCGAAAAAGCCGAGCAGGCTCTTCGTGAGAGCGAAGAACGATTTCGCGATGTCGCCGAAACGGCTTCCGATTGGATATGGGAAATGGGTCCGGATCTTCGCTTCACGTATCTTTCGGAGCGATACACTGAATTAACCGGAATTAGCCCGGAGGACCGTATCGGCACAAAGCGAGGAGACTTCGCACTGACATCCGATTATGAGGACGATGCAGAGAGATGGGAAACTCACCAGAAGGATTTGCAGGCCCGGCGACCATTCAAAAATTTTGAATATGCCTCTGCCGCAACCGAAGATGGCTACCGCTTCGTCACTATCAGCGGCAAACCGCTGTTTGGCGAAAACGGCGAGTTTCTTGGTTATAGAGGAACGGCAACAGATATTACCGATCAAAAACTGTCGGTCGATGTTTTGCGTGAACGTGAACGGGCCCTGGAAGAAAGCCACAAGCTTTTGCAAGCCTTGATCGACGGCATGCCCGAGTTCATTGCATTGAAGGATGCGCAAGGAAGATACCTTTTTGTAAATCGTGTCTTCGAGGAATGGTGTCTGACGTCAGCGCCCCTGGGACATATTGAGGGGTTTTCATAAGGGAGGAT
>CAYWYB010000122.1:0-13905 GCA_964462145.1 uncultured Rhodospirillaceae bacterium | reverse complement strand
GATGATGAGTAGTTTTTACCGGTAAAACGGCCGCCGATATGGTTTGTTGTCCAGGCCAATAGTATGTTGTATATATTGTTGGGTACGCAAACAAATAAATAGGTGACGGTAATGACCACGTCTCGGAAGGTGCCGCAGTATTGTTATCAATGCGTTGCAGGGCCGGATTTCCTGACGGTCAAGGTCGAGGATGGCGTCGCGACCGAGGTTGAGCCCAATTTTGCCCTGGCCGATGTTCATCCCGGCGCCGGCAAAGCCTGCGTAAAAGCCTACGGTCTGGTCCAGAAAACCTATAATCCCAACCGCCTTCTGACGCCCATGAAGCGGACCAATCCAAAAAAGGGCCGCGATGAAGATCCCGGCTTTGTGCCGATTTCATGGGATGAAGCGCTGGATCTGGTGGGAGACAAACTGAACGAGATCAAGGCCAAGGGCCTGCGCGATGAACTGGGCTATGCCCGGGTTGCGGCATCCTTTGGCGGTGGCGGTTCGCCGACCTACTACATGGGCAGCTTTCCGGCGTTCCTGTCGGCCTGGGGCGCGGTGGACTTTAGTTTTGGTTCCGGGCAGGGGGTGAAGTGCACCCATTCGGAACATCTGTACGGCGAATTATGGCACCGTGCCTTCACCGTCGCCTCCGACACGCCGACCACCAACTATATCCTGTCCTTTGGCGGCAATCCGGAAGCCTCGGGCGGTGTCATGGGCGTGACCCGCCATGCCGACGCGCGGGAGCGCGGCGTGAAACGGGTGCAGATCGAGCCGCATCTTTCAATAACCGGCGCCTGTTCGGCGGAATGGGTGCCGATCCGGCCCAAGACCGATCCCGCCTTCATGTATGGCCTGATGCATGTGATGCTGCATGAAATGCCGCGTGAACGGCTGGATCTGGAATTTCTTACCGATCACACCGGTTCCCCCTATCTGGTGGCACCGAACGGCTACTTCCTGCGGGATCCGGTCAGCCATAAGCCATTGATGTGGGACAAGCGGACGGGCACGGCGTTGCCCTTTGACACGGATGGCATCGAACCGGCGCTGGAGGGCCGCTTTACCGCCTCCGGTATCGAGGTCGGGGCCGACGATGAAGAATGGCGGCATGAAGAGATCCAGGTACAGACCGCCTTTAGCCAGCTGGTCAGCCAAATGGCGGAATACACGCCCGAATGGGCCGAGAAGATTTGCCAGGTTCCCGACGGCTGTATCCGCCGGATTGCCGACGAGTACGTCAGCCACGCCCAGGTCGGCGCCACGACCGAGATCGATGGCGAGATCCTGCCCCTGCGCCCCGTTTCGGTGGTCCTGGGCAAGACCGTGAATAATGGCTGGGGCGGCTACGAATGCTGCTGGGGCCGCACCCTGCTGGCCTGTCTGGTCGGAGCCCTGGAAGTGCCCGGCGGCACCCTGGGGACCACGGTACGCCTGAACCGGCCGGCAACCACGCGCCAGGCCTCGGTCATCGGCGGCCCGGACGGCTTCATGCAATTTCCCATGAACGCCACAGACAAGGATGGTTGGCAGGAGACGCCCAAGGCCCGCAACGCCCATGATACCCTGGTGCCCCTGTCAGCCAATTCACCGTGGAGCCAGGCCTTGGGGCCGACCCATCTGGCCTGGATGTTCCGCAAGGAAAGCCCGGAGCATTGGCCGGAAGTTTCGGCGCCTGATCTTTGGTTCGTCTACCGCACCAATCCAGCCATTTCGTTCTGGGATACCAAGTCGGTGACCGAGCGGATCGCCGAATTCCCCTTCATTGTCTCGTTCTGTTATATCCGGGACGAAACCAATCACATGGCCGATGTGCTGCTGCCCGAACGCACGGATTTTGAAAGCACGCAATTGATCCGAGTCGGCGGCACCAAATTTTCCGAGGCCTATTGGGATCACGAAGGCGTGGCCCTGCGCCAGCCGGCCATTGAACCCCTGGGCGAGACCCGGGATTTCACCGATATCGCCACCGCCTTGGCCGAGCGGGCCGGCATTCTGGACAAATACAACAATGCCATAAACAAGGGCGCGGCCGGCGTACCGTTGAGCGGCGATAATTACGATTTCAAGCTGGATCCGGAGCAGAGCCACGAGGCGGAAGAGATCTGGGAGGCCATGTGCCGTGCCGCCTCGGCCGAATTGACCGACGGGGCCGAAAGCGACGGCCTGGACTGGTACAAGGAGCATGGCATCCGTACCCGGCCCATTTCCCGTCTGATCTGGTATCTGTTCCCCGAAATGCGCAAGAAAGGCCTGCGCTTCGAGATGCCCTACCAGGAACAGCTCTACCGGATCGGTAAACAGCTGGGCAACCGCCTGCACGAAAAGGGCATCGAATGGTGGAACGAGCAGCTCAAGGAATACGAGGCGCTACCGCCGTGGAAGGACTTCCCCGGTATCTGGGAGCAGGCCACGGTGAATTCCGGGGGTGAATTGAAGGACTATCCCTTCTGGCTGTTGACCTCGCGCAGCATGCAACTGGCCTGGGGTGCTAACAGCTCGATCCAGATGATCGACGAGGTGGCCAAGAATGTGCGCGGTCACCGTGCCGTGGTGATGAATACGGGCCGGGCACGGGAAATGGGCATCGAGGATGGCGATCTGGTGGAGATCAAGTCGACCCTGCGCGGCACCAAGGGCCGGGTGGTTTTGAAACAAGGCATCCGCCCGGACACGATTTTGATCCAGGGCCAGTTTGACCATTGGGTGACGCCCTATTCAAAGGACAATCCGGCGCCGAGCATGAATACCGTGGTGCCCATGTCCCTGGCATTGACGGATTCCACCGGCTCCTCCGCTGATATCGTCCGGGTTGCGGTCAATCGCCTGGAAGGTGGCGCATGACCCGTTATGTGATGGTCGCCGATCTGCGCCGCTGTGTCGGCTGCCAGACCTGCACGGCGGCCTGCAAGCATGCCAACGCCACCCCGCCGGGGGTGCAGTGGCGCCAGGTTCTGGATATGGAAACCGGCACCTACCCCCAGGTACAGCGCACCTTCGTGCCGGTCGGCTGCATGCATTGCGCCGAGCCGCCCTGCGAGGATGTCTGCCCCTCGACCGCGACAAAAATCCGTGCCGACGGTATTGTCGAGATCGATTATGACCTCTGCATCGGTTGCGGCTATTGCGCCGTGGCCTGTCCCTATCAGGCCCGCCATATCGTTCACAAGCGTGATCTGGCTTACGGGAAAAACGGCGCCATGCAGCACGAAGATGCGCGCTTTGACGAAAAGCGCATGTCCGTGGCCATGAAATGCAATTTCTGCCAGGGCCGTATTGATACCGCCAAGGAAACCGGGCAGACCCCGGGCGTTGACCCGGAAGTGACGCCGGCCTGCGTCAATTCCTGTATCGCCGGTGCCCTGAAATTTGGTGACCGCGACGACCCCGACAGCAATGTTTCGGCCCTGCTGGCGGAGAACCAGACTTTTCGCATGCACGAGGAACTGGGCACCGATCCGGGCTTCTATTACATCTGGGACAAGAAATCATGAGCCAGATAGAACCGCGCCATCAGCTCAACTGGGATTGGCGCGCCGCCGGCAATTTTATTGGCGGCGGCAGTGGCTCCGGTCTTGTAATCTTGGCGGCCCTGGCCGCCGGCACCGGGGCGCCTTATTGGCCGCTTGGTTTCGCCGGCGCAATTCTGGTTGGCGTGGGCCTGCTCTGCGTCTGGATGGAGATTGGCCGACCCTGGCGCGCCCTGCATGTTTTTTTCCATCCCCAATCCTCGTGGATGACGCGGGAGGCCTTTGTCTCCGCCATTTTGCTGCCCGCGACCCTGCTGGCGGCGCTGGCGGCGGCGCCATTTGTTTATCTGCCCGCCATTGCCGGTGGCGCCATCTCGTTGGCGGCCTTGCTGGCGGCGGCCTATCTCTATTGCCAAACGCGCATACTGTTTGCCTCCAAGGGTATTCCGGCCTGGCGTCATGCCAGGTTACGAGCGGTGATTATCCTTACCGGCTTAACAGAAGGCTGCGGCTTTCTGCTGATCGCCACGGCATTGTTCGGCGGCACCGTGGTCTCGCCGTTGATATTGCTGTTCCTGCTGCTATTGGGCCGTTGGCTGGCATGGCGCCGTTATCTGGGCGCGTTGACGGCGGAAGGCGCCCCCATAAAGGCCCTGGCGGCACTGAACCAGGCCACGCCGATGATTAACGCACTGGGCCATTATGCCGCCGCGATCCTGGTTGCGCTGGCGCTTGTTCTGACGGAATTCGGCCCCTGGCTAGGCGCCCTGGCGGGCCTGGCGGCGATTGCCGGCGGCTGGCAATTGAAATTCGTCGTCGTGGCCCGCGCCGCCTTCAACCAGGGATTTGCCCTGCCGTTGACGCCCGTGCGTGGCGTTGGGGCGCCGGGCCCAGGCGACAAACCCGGCTGGAGTAAGGGCGAAACCTGAGATGGCGGTGGAACTGACGGCACCCCATTGGCAGGCCGATGACGGCCATCATATCGATGTTCGTGACCTGCCGCCGCCCGAACCCATGCTGCAAATTCTGGCTCTGCTGGAAACGGTTCAGACCGGCGATGTGATCGTGCATCACCACCGGGAGCCGATCTATCTCTATCCGGAATTGGCGGAGCGGGGCTGGAGCCACGAAATCCTGGAAGACGCGCTTGCCGATGGCGGCGAATTCCGCCTGCGCATTTGGCGCGGCGGCAGCTGATGGCATCAGGCGCGACCGCATTCCTAGGCAGTGCCTCCGAGCGTTTGCTGCCCCTGTCCCTGCCGTTCCGTTTTTTTGCCGCGGCGGTCGTTTATCACGTGGCCGCCTGGGCCGTTTTGGCCATTGGTGCCGGTGATCTGGCGGATTATACCGGCGGCGGCGGGCCGGTGCTGGCCGCCATACATCTGCTGACCCTGGGCGTCTTTATCATGACCGCCATGGGCGCCAGCCTGCAATTGCTGCCCGTGGCGACCCTACAGGGCTTTGCCGCGCCGCGTTTGATCGCTGTCATCTGGTGGCTGTTCAACCTGGGCACCATGATCCTGGCGCTGGGCATGTATTTCATTTGGCATCACGCCATGGCGGCGGGAGGTGCCTTGGCTGGCCTGGCGATCCTGCTTTATTTATGGCTGTTGCTGGGCAATTTGCGCCGGGGCGGCGCCCTGGCGGCGGTGGTGGCCCATGGCTGGTTGGCGGCAGGGGCCTTGTTGGGGCTGTTGGTTCTGGGCCTGGCGTTGATCGTCAATCAGGAACATGCCGTTTTTGCCGACGCCCAGCGCGGCGCCGTCAGCCACATGCTGCTTGCCGCCTATGGCTTCATGGGATTTTTGGTGCTTGGCTTTTCCTATGTGTTGGTGCCCATGTTCGCATTGACCCAGGTGCCGGGACCGAAATGGGCACTGGCTTCGCTGATCGCCGCCGCTGTGGGTTTGGGTTTGGCATTAGTGGGCGTCTGGTTCGGCCACGATTTCTGGGCGGCAACGGGTGGCATCGTGGGCTTGGGCGCGGTGGTGATCCATCTGAGCCTGATGCTGCGGGCTTTGCGAAAACGGATGCGGAAACGGCTGGGCCCGGCATTCATTCTGATCCGCCTGGCCTGGATCCTGCTGCCGCTCTGCCTGATATTCGGCATTGCCTGGTCCCTTGATCTGCTGGGGGAGAGGGGTGGGGTCATCTTCACACTGTCACTGCTGGCCTGGTTGCTGACCATGCTGTTGGCGATCCTGCAGCGTATCGTGCCGTTTTTGGCCTCCATGCATGCTGCCATCGCCATAAAGCGCCGGCCCCCGACCGTGACCGCCTTAACAGCGCAAACACCCTTGAATATCCATATGTATTGTCATTGCGCGGCGGTCTTGTTGCTCGGCGCCGGTATCGTCTGGCCGCACGATCTGATTGTCATTTTTGGCGCCCTGGCCGGGTTTGCGGGCGCCGTGGCGTTCGCCTGGTTTTTCCTGGCTGCGGTGCGGAAATATCGTGCGGCATTGGCGGCTGCTTGATCAGGGTCAATGAAACTGGTACCGCACTACCATTATTCTAAGTCTCACAAATGTTAACAAGAGACGTAGGATCGCCGCATGTATCTAGATAGCCAGATTGCCCAGTTACTGCACGACGAGCATCAACGCACCCTTGACCTGATGAACCGCCTGGAAGAGGCCGTGACCGGGCGTAAAGCGAAGGCAGCACCGGCCAGCGACGATACGGCGGCAAAGGCTTTGTTGGCCGATATGCACGCGGAATTGCAGGCGACGACGGGACATCATTTCAATTTCGAGGAAGAGAACATCTTTCCCGCCCTGACCGCCATCGGCGACGTGGCGATCCCTCACATTCTGCGCCAGGAGCATGATCTGTTGCGCAATCTGTCGGAATATCTGCTGCCCGTGGTGGAAAAGGCCCGTGCGGACGGTTTCACGGCGGAAACCTGGAAGGAATTCTGCGAGCTGGCCCTGGAACTGGTGGAGCGCCAGATCAGCCATATCCAGAAAGAGGAAATGGGCCTGCTGCCAACCCTGAGCGGCCTGTTCGAGGATGACCGCGACGGCGAGCTGGTCATGCTCTATGCCGAGGCGTCCTGACGCCAAGGGAGTGTTTTAGCGGCTTGCGGCACCCGCGTGTTTTGCATCATCACGGTCTCTATTGCTAAGCTCAGCTAGGTTTGAGCATGAGTGAGGAGAGGACGGATGAGCTACGAGAACATTATTTACGAAAAAAGCGGGCCGATCGCCTATATCACCCTGAATAGGCCGGACAAGCTGAACGCCTTGTCGGACGAACTACAATTCGAAGTTCGCGAGGCCTTGGAAGATGCCGGCTGGGCCGATGAGGATATCCGGGTCATCGTACTGAAAGCCGCCGGGCGCGCCTTTAGCGCCGGCTTTGACATCACCTCCTCCTCCAAGACCAATGCCATGCAGCTGCGGGCCCGGTTTCTCAAGGGCAAGACATTCAGCGGCTCGGCCTGGTGGGATGTGTTCTGGAACAATCCAAAGCCGATCATCGCCCAGATACACGGTTTTTGTATTGCGGGCGGCTTGGCCACCGCGACCTTCTGCGATCTGCGGATCTGTTCGGAAGACGCCAAGTTCGGCGCGCCGGAAATCCGTACCGGCGGGCCGTACATACCAGCGGTCTGGCCCTGGGTAGTCGGCATGACAAAAGCCCGCGAGCTGCTCTACACAGGCAACCTGATCGATGCGGAGGAGGCGAAACGGTTGGATCTGGTAAACCAAGTGGTGCCGTCGGATGAATTGGATGCAGCCGTGGAGCGCCAGGCCCTGACCATCGCCAAATTGCCCATCGCCACGGTCGAGTACAACAAGAAGCTGATCAACATGTCCTACGAGTTGATGGGCGTACGCCAGGTGATCGAGCGTTCCATGGAGCTTGAAGCCATGGCGCTGACGAGCAAGGACACCCTGCCCGAGATCAATGAGTTCAACGAAATCAGGGCTAAGGACGGCCTGAAGGCCGCACTTAGCTGGAACGCGGCCCGCTTCGAGGAGGAGGATGCCTGGTTCAAGAAATCGCGCGAACGCGGCTAAAACGAAAGCGGTGAAATCGTTGCGGTGATGGTGTCCCGGTACTGGCCGGATTCCGGTGCGGCCGCCGTCAGTTGCACCTGCATGGTTCGATCGGATGGTGTGTTGGCTTGCAAGGTGAATTCAACCACCAATCCCGTCGCGATGTCCCCCGAGGTATCGCCGGCGCCACTAAAATTGGCGGTATAGACGACTTCGGCGGTACCATTGGACAATTTTCCACCGCCCGACGATGTCACGACGACGGTCTGCGAACCGGAAAAATTGCACATGAGTTTTAGTACGGCGGTGTCCTGGGCCGCTGAGATATCGCTCATATTCAGGCTGGTGCATTGCCCGCCGCTGCAATCGTGGGCCAGCACGCAGGACGGCACCACTTCGCCGCCGATTTGAAATGTTGCGCTGTCTTGCGCCCAAGCAGTCTCCAGGCCCAAGACGGTGGCGAAACAAAAGGCAATGATCGCGGTGATGCGGGTGCGAATTACAGTCTGGCCTAAGAGCGCGCGAGAAGACATTTCCAAAATTCCCAATTTTCATGTCACGGCAAGGCTAGCGATGCGGGCATGGCCGCCGCCCATACCGTAGGGGCAACGCTAATAATGATGGATTGCGGTCACGAAACGTCAAATATTTGCATTCAGTTTCTACCGGGTGGGCCAGACCTCGACGGTGACGAGTTTGCGGTCGGGGGTGTAGGTCGTGCTCAATTTACGATTGGACGAACTCATTTGCAGTGCCATTGACCGCGTGCCGACCCCATCGCAACTGATGGCAATGATTTGTTGGCCACGGCGGCGGCGCGGCGATGTGAAGTGGCAGCTCTGTACCATGGTGCCGCCAATGGCAAAACTGACGGATTGTTTCGACGCCGGGTCAGCCGCCGCGGGTGGGCCATGCGGCAACAGAAATACGGTGGCGGTCAGGGCGGGCAGGCGCAAGAGCCAAATGAGTCGTATCATTGCAATAGCCATCTATCTCAGCGCCGTGACGGTGAAACCCAAAATATCACGATAGGTTCCGGCGGCGGCGGCGTCCCGCCTATTGAAGGTAACGCTCAACTCGACACTGTTACCGCGAATTGTTGTCGGTCCCTTGAAATTTAGGTCTGACCGGCCTCTCAGGTCTACCACTCTGTCGGCCACCTTCAACTGATAGGGCAACAGCGCCCGCGCGCCCGCGCCGCCCGCTGTCTGACGCGCGAAATGACCTTGGTTTTGCGATGTGATTTCAAGGCGATAATCAACATTGGCCCGAACCTGAAGGTACGCGTTGGTGTTTTGCCGGCCACTTGTCTGGCTAATTTTCATCAGGTGATAGGAGCCGCTTTGCCCGGACTGGCCCCTAGTGCCGGAAATATTTATATCCACGCTCGGAAAAACCAGGGCGCGTACAATTGTCAGGGCGCTATCGATGATCCGCCCGCCGGAAACATCGGCATCAAACAGGGTCAGCCGCAATAGCCGGATATAAATGCCCGGTTTGGGAACCGCATTGTCGGGCAATTTAAAGGTCGCGCGAAGGGTTTCCGTGGCACCGGCCGGGATTGATCCGGTAAGGCCCGGTCCGGCGAAATTCTGCGTTTTCTGCAGCAGTTTTCCGGCTCTGCTGCGCAATGACGACATTGACAGGCCCAGGCTTCTGCCAGCACCCGCCACCAACGTGAGACCGCTGCCGATAACATCGAACACGACCTTGACGTTGCAGCTCTCTTCGCCCGTATTGCGGACCTTGGTTCGAATGGTGACTGCATCGCCGGCGGTGCGGAAAAAGTCGCGGGATATGATTGTGGTCCTGGGCGGAATATCAGCCAGTTCGGCGGCGCATTCCGCCCATGCGGGTGGTGCCAAGGGCAACAGCAGCAATGGTGTAGCCAAAACAACGATCGGGGTCATGGGGGCGGGGGCGCGCATCCTACTTGCTCCCGTTTTCGGGCCGCAAGGTGCCAAGTTTGTGCAAACCCTCGGCATCCTTTGGCACTTGGATCAGATACCGGCCTTCACCGATTTTCACTTCCAGGCTGACGCCCGGCTTGATGCCCGCCAGAACAAAGCGGCCGGATTTGTTGGTAAAGGTTTCCATCGCTTCGCCATCCTTGTCGCCATCCTTATCGCCAATGATCCGCGCGATCCCGCCCGTCGAGGCGACGGGCTTGCCGGCCCGATCATGGAATACGCCAATAAGGGTCACGGCGGCATCGGAGCCGATTTCGACCGCGATACCGCTCAGATAACTTGGATATAGGTTCAAACGGCTCTGTTCGAAATGGTAGCCAAGCGGCAGGTCGTCAACGGTGAATTCCAGGATATTTGCCTGGTAGGGCGTAAGGTCGCCGACAAGGCCGTCGAAAAGATCAAGCCGTGCGGTATCACCCTCGGGACTGGGTGCTATATGCACCACTTTTTCAGCCAGGGTCGGCGCCCGCGAAACGATGGCGAAAGCGTCATTGATGGGCCGGCCAAGGGTAACGCTGCCGCCGGCGAAGGCCAATGCCGTGGCCAGGGACAGGGAGGTAGTTTCCTGAAGTCTGTCCGGCGTATTGCCCGAAAAGGAGACATCGTGGGATAGATTGGCCTCGGTGCGGTTGGCCCGGTAGACCACGTTGCCGGCCAGATCCGTCGACTTGTCGCTGCGCGTGCTGACGCGCGCATCAAGGCCGCCGACCTGCGCATCGCCCAGGTATTGCCAATCCGCAGCATGGGATTGCTGTTCGCCATCAATGCGGTAGGTGACGCTTTGTTTCTCGTTGATACGGAATACCAGTGAAAGAAAGACGGCAAAACGGCTCTTGTCGTCATCCTCCTGGCTCCATTCGCCCGTGGCTTGCAGGGAATGCCCGTTCGAGAAGTATTTCGACATATTGAACCTGAGCGACCGCCGATAGCCATCGTCGGGCAGACGATCGGTCCAGGTGCCGGAAAGTTCAGCGATCCAATCGTCCTTAAGGTAATGCTGTATACGGCCGTTGAGCTCCCAATTGAATGGTCGTTCCGAGCCTTCACTGCCGATGCTGCCGACATATTCGCTGCCAAAGACCTCCAGCGACAGATCAAGGACATTGGCCAGTTCGCCTTTATCGTCGCGAAAATCCCGTTCGAAATCCAGCGAAAGGCCCATATCGGGCCGCCGGCCATCGGCGAACGTAATCGCCGCATCGCCTGAAAAACTACCCAACGGCGTCGCCTTGACGGCTTCGAAACCGATGTTCGCCTGTCCCGGCCCGGCACTGGCCTGGGCATTTATCCCGGCGGTAAATGTTTCGGTTAGGCCCTGGCGATAGAAACCGGTGACGGCGGGCCTGTCTTCATCATATTCGATCTGGCCATTGATGGCCTGTGCATTCAGGCCCGCGGCAAGGGAATATTCGCTAAGCCCCACGTCCAGCAGATTGGAGTCGGAATAGGCGGAATACTCAATTCTTTCTTCCTTGCCGGTGCGGTCGCGAACGACGATTTGTACATCGTTGCCGCCGTCGAGGAAGGGCAGGTTTTCCAGATCATATTTTCCGGGTCGTAGGCGCAGGGTTCTGATCAGGCGGTTATTGACATAGAAGGAGACTTCCGAATCCCGCTTTACAACGAATGACCGGCGGCCTGTCACCTGCGTCACCCGGTCGGGTTCGATATCGAATTCGCGAAACAGGGATACGCCGCCCAGGGACAGAAAATCCTGAAATCCGGCGATCTGATAATCCACATCGCCAAGGGTTATTCGCGTTGCATCCTCGATCCGGTCATGCACCAGCCTGGTTTCAAGGCGTTGCCATTTGCGCGGCGAGGCAGCGCCCTCAAAAGAGGCGAGAAACTGCACGGCGACACCGCCGTGCCCGCCATAGCTAAGACCGCCGTCGAATTCCGTGCTCAGGGGACTGCGGCCCGAGTCCGATCTGTTCTCGAAATCCTTGATGTATTCAATCCGGGGAACCACATTGACAAAGCCAGAGACGGGAGCCGGAACCTTGAACTTCGAGGCATCAACCCTGCCTCGGCTGTCCAACATCGAGATCTTAACAGGCGCTATATCGGGATGGTCCCTGGCCAGCGAGACCTCGACGCGGCCAGGATCGAAAGTTACCGGAATATCGGTTTCCTTCAGGGCCTTGAAACTGATGAATTCCCGTTTGCTCTCGGCATGGGCGCGCAGCCGTTGCAATGCCGCCGGACTGAGGACACCGTCCAGAATTTCCAGCAGAATCTTGCTGCCGATTTCCGTTGCCTCGCCGCCGGCAATCTTGACGACGATGTCCCGCACATAGATGTCGCCATTGCGGAACGGCACATTGAGGAGATTTACCCGCGCCGGTTTCGCGGCGGTCTTTTTCGGCTTGTCCACCGCGGTGGATTTGCTCGATTTAGCGGACTGGGCATCCGCGTGGTCAATAGGCGCAATGCTGGCCAGCAACATCACCGCCGCCGCCAAAACAGAAAAACAGCGATCTTCCGCCTGGCCAGTAATTGTCGGACACCTATTTTAGCGAGGCTTTGGGGATGCCTCTTTGCTCCGTGGGGATAAACAGGATCCGCTCGGATTTTGGTGTCAGCAAACTGTTCTTCAATACCGCCCGCAATTGCTGCGGACCAACCTCGGTCTTCTTGCCGTCATAATCCAGCAGCAGTTTCTGCTCGCTGAAGTAGGCGAATTTGTCGCCCTCGTTTTTGACATGCAGCATGAGACCCTTGGTACCGTTGGGCGAGCTGCCTTCCTTGACGTCGGCGATTTGCAGTTTAGCCGCCGCCTGTTTGGGCACCACGTGGACAGCAACATTGAAATTGAAAACAATCTGAACGCCATCGCTGGTTTTCTTGACTTTCGTCCAGTCCACCGGCACCTGTTCCACCCTGGCGTAAAACGATCGCGAAGCCGTTATGGCATCGCCCGCCCATTGAATGCGGAACACCTGTGTATTGCCCGGTTTGACAATGGCCTGTGGCGGGAAGACGACAAAGGCGTCGTCGGCTTCGGCCAGCTTTTCATCGCCCTCGCGCTGGGTCGTTCTTTCATGCAGGGTGATTTGCACCGTGATTGCCCCGGCTTGGGTGTTTTCAACGGCAATTTCACTCTTAGCGCCCGCGCTGGCCAGTTCCAGATACAGCGGCGTAACGCGCATCGCATCCGCCGGCGAGACAACACCAGCCATGAGCAACAAGAACAGCATGAACAGCCATGAAGTATGCCGTTGAATAAAGAGCATGGTCCCCATCCTTCGTGTCAGCCACGCCTCGTTATCGGTTACGAATTGAACTAGTACGCGCGGAAGCTTTCTCAAGGCCGGATTACATCGAATGCCGCCGTGCCTGTTCCGGGGGATGGTTTATTCGGCGGGATAAATTGTGAAACGCATGATATCGCCGTAGACGCCCGGTTGCGGATGGTCGTGCCCGCTATGATCTATCTTGATATCGACCTTGATTTTTTTGTCGGTTTCTTCGTCGTGCTCGATCATGCAGCCGTTGGCGGCGCAGGCCAGCAGATCATCGGGACTGTAATTTTCGTTATCCGGGCCGTCCTTGCCGAATTTCAGCTCCACTTCATACAGGACGTTTACCTGATCGTCGTTGCTTCCGGGAGGGCCGGAGCCGCTGATACGGCTGAGGAAGCCATGCTCAGGGCGGAACTCAAGGCGCCAGGCAACATTGCAATCTATCTCCCCTTTGAAATCGGCTTTCCAATTACTGGTCAGGTCATCAATCCATTTTGTCGTTTCGCCCTTGGCCTTGAATTCGCATGACGGATCGATATCAACCTCGACGATCAGATAGGCCTGATCCTTGAGACTGAAGGCCAGGGCTGGCCGGACCAATGCCGCGAGCAGAAGGGCGGTCAGGAGAAACTTTAATAAGGATTGCAGCGCGCCGGTCATCTTCAAAACGGCGTCAACGTCGCCGTGATAACATCACGATAACTGCCCAGCCGCGAATTCGACTCCGTCAGCCGTATCTGCATCGTCCTTTGTGCCGGCGCACCGCCCTGCAAGGCAAATTCGACCAGCATGCCCGTTGAAATCTGGCCATTTTGCCGGCCTTCGCCCGTGAACGAGGCGCTGTAACCAATGCCTTCCGACTGGTTCATCAGGCGCCCGCCGTTGCTGGAGGTAACGGCGACCACATAGGTGCCGTCGCCATTGCAGGATAGGGTGATTTCCGCCGTATCCTGTCTTGAAGAAATGTTGGCCAAATCAAGGCTAAGACATCGGTTCCCGCTGCCGCAATCCACCGAAATATCGCATTCGGATTGAATCTGACCGTTGATCCGGTATTCCACCGCGCTTTGACCAAATGCCGTGCCGGTAATGGCCTCGACGCAGATAAAGGCAACAAAGCCAATACCAAATCCGGCTGATTGACCGATATGAATTACAAGGCGCCGCAATGACCTAACCCGCATTATTCATGGCGGCCACCTGGTTTGAACAGGACGCGCGGTATCTA
>CAYWYB010000121.1:0-14016 GCA_964462145.1 uncultured Rhodospirillaceae bacterium | reverse complement strand
ATGGTACCCTGTGGGTGGCCGGGAAGGGGGAGCGGGTGGGTAGTTCAATCTCGAAAATGGCCTAGCCGTAGCTGGTCGCGATGCTATCCAGCGGTGATTTCCCGACGCCGTGGTTGGGGATCGGATAGCGCAGGCCGACCTTGCTCAATTCTTCCAGGCCCTTGACGACGCTGGGCAGATAGCTGGGCGGGATCGCGATCAGCATTTCCTCGTCCAGGACGCCGCCGAACTTGCGTTCCGCATAGCAGGGGATGGAGACCGAGGGCTCACCGGTGGCCAGTGCGTTGCCCCAGGAGTCTGCGCAGGCGCTTTCACCGACGCAGCTGAAATTATACTTCTTGTAGTTCACGTGCTGCAGGCCATTGATGAAAGTTATCATCTGGCCCGGTGTCATATAGATCAGGCAAATATCCGGATTGTCGATCCGGCCGGAGGTCAGGGGCGAGGTCACCAGTGCCTCGTAATCACCGTACGAGGCGCAGGTCATGGCCGCCTGATGGGCGGCGCTGTCTTCCAGGGTGCCGTACCAGACGCCGTTCATGCGCTCGCCCGCCAGCCATTCCTCATCGCGTGGGTGCAGGCCGACCACGGCGCCGCATTGTGCGCCCATCAGATTGTCCATGGTGATGCCAAGGGTATAGCCGATCCAGCGGCTCTGGCCGACGACCTGATCCATGGCGATTTTTTCGGCTGGATTAGGTCGGCGGACCTTTGGCACCGCCTCCATCTCTGCCACCGTTTTGAAGCGTTTCAGGCCGATCGGCGTTGCCTTCAGCCGCAGGTAGCGGTTCAAGCCTTCGACAAGGCCGGCATAGTCGTATTCGAATTTGTCGTTGAAACAGTTGGCGCTGGTCATGATCACTCTCCAAGGTGCCATCCGGGGCGGACGGGCACGGCAGGCGGTACAACGATCCGGCAAACGCCTGGTTGGCTGGCGGCGGCCGGTGTGGAATGAAGTCGCGGCTGATAGCTGTTTCGCGCGCTTCTGAAATTTACATTAGCAAGCGGAAATTGCTTGTCAATTTGATACCTCCGGGGCCGTGAGGGCGCGGTCAATAAAATCCGCCATGGCGTCCAGAACCTCATCCGCCGCGCTGTGCTGGGGGACGTGGCCGCAGTCTTCGATGATCAGCCGCTCAAAACCGGCATGTACGATGGCTTGAATGGAATCCAGTTGCGCGGCGGAGAAATATTCGTCATCCGCGCCCTGGATGGCCAGCACCGGGCAGCATACTCTCGAGACATATGGCGCAACGCCCCAGTCCGGGGCGTCCGCTGCCGTCCAGCTTTGTACCAGCCTTTCGAACAGGGCCTCGGTCTTGCCGCCATGATAACGCGCCAGGCGGGCCTTCAGATCGCCGGTTTCGAATTCCTCGATCCGTTCGCGCACGGCTTCGAGAGTGCGCGCTTCGCGGTACAGATGCGGCGCGATGGCGATAACGGCGCGGATCTGATCCGGCGCCGCGCCCGCGCAGGTCAGGGCGATGGTGCCGCCATCGGAATGACCGATCAGAATGGCGTCGTCTATTCCCGCCGCGCGCAGGACGTCCGGAAGCGTGCGAAGGGCCTCGCCGGTCATGTAGAGCGTTTCGAACGGTTCTTCCAATGGATCGGAATAGCCGGCGCCAAGGCGGTCGTATACGAGTGCCGGCAGGCCGGTGCGTTCGCTCAGGCGGTGGCAGAAATCGCGCCAGAAACGGGTGCAGCCCAACGCATCATGCAGGAAGACCAGGGTTGGCTTGCCCGCGGCGGCCTGGCCGATGAAATGGCCGCGGAGGGTCTTGCCGCCGCTATTGATTGATAGCTGGCGCAGGGCCATGTCCACGGCCCGGCAGAAATCATCCGGCGTCAGCTCCAGGCACTCGATCGCGCCTTCGTCAAACATGCCCGTGATGATGCCGGCGACATCCTCGCGAGCAGCACCGCGCAGGCGCGCCTCGAGATCATAAATCGCCCGGGGCGGCGTGAGAAAGAAATCACCGCTTAAAAGGATATCCTGGATGCGGCCTCGCCGTGCATCTGGGACGCGGATATCGGCACGGATGGCGCCGCCGTCCAGGTTCAGAGTCGCACTCAGACGGGTTTCGCCACTTTCGGGCACGGCGATGCCGTCGACGAAATCATCACGGCCTATTTCATCGTGCAGCAGTTCGCGGGCAAGCGTTTCCTCTGTCCCGGTTATCTCGCCGCGATATGGCGCGATATCCAGATTCTCGGCAAAACCTGTCAGCAATGCGTCCTGAATTTCGCTCATCTCCGGCAGGCTGCCGGGCAGTAATTCGGCCAGACTGACGACCCGCTGGCGGGCCTCGGCCAGGTCGCGGCGGGCCAATTTGTGGGCCGGTGTCTTCAGTGCCGCGATCATTCGGGCGGGATCGAAATCAATCAACAAAGTGCCCTGAAAGAACAGCACCTGGCCGTCGTGGATGCCGCCGGTGCCGCCAAGCTTGCGCCCCGCCACCTCGATATCGTTGCGCGGCCTGAATTCTGCCGCGACGCCAAGACGTCGCAGACCGGCCGCCGCCGCCTCGCAGATGCGGGCACTGATCTGGGCCAGGCTGGCCGCGCCCGGCTCGGTTCCCCGAAACAGCGCCCGGTCAAATACCAGTTCCCAGCCCAACTGCCGCTCGTCCATGAACAGGGCGCCGCCGCCCGTTATGCGCCGGGCTACCTGGATGCCCTGTTCGTGGCAGTATTCAAGGCGGACTTCGTGGGGCAATACCTGATGCACGCCGACCAGGGCCGAGGGGGGAAAGCGAAGAAAGCGAATGGTGTCGGGAATGCTTCCGGCCAGGCGCGCATCGATCAGAGCCTGATCAAAGGCGATGTTGGCGCGGGCATCGCGCAGGCCCGTATCGATGACCCGGAAGGCGCGCGTGTTCTTGGCCATGCCATTCAATCCGGCTCAGCCGTCGCAGGGGCCCAGTTGCCGGCGCACCTTGGCCACGTCCCTCTTGTTCAGCTTGAAGGGATAGGAGGCGATATCGCTGGGCGGGCTGTCACCAAAGGGTCGGTCACAGGCGGAGATATCCTCGCCTTTCTTGCCCGGGCAACCGGAGGTGCGAAAGGCGACACCGGCATCGATCACCGCATCCAGGTCCGCTTGCGGCAGGCCGAAGCCGATGACCCGGCCAGCTTCGTCAAAGCGCATCTGCTCCAACCGTACATTTCGATAATCGATCAGATAGCGGGCCAGTTGCACCCGCCGCCATTGCGCCCGTGGCGTTGGCGGCAGATGATCCATCAGCGAGCCCTTTTCGGGGAAAAAGGCGAACATGTGGCTATGTCCGCCCATGTCGCGCAGGCGCTGCACTTGGGTGAGAACATCGTGCTCGCTCTCGCCCATGCCGACAATCAAATGAGCGCCGAATTTCTCCGGTCCGAAAATATCCGCCGCGTCTTCCAGGACGCTCCAGTACTTCTCCCAACTGTGCGGTGATTGCACGCCCGAACCCCTTGTCCGATCGAACACGGCTGGGTTTGCGGCATCAAGGGCGATGGTGAAAATCTCCGCCCCAAGGTCATGTAATTGCTGGACGTCCTGGCGCTGCATGGTGGTGGGGTTGGAGAGGATCGAGATCGGGATATCTTTTATCTTTTCCTGCCAGCGGCGCAGCACCGTCACCGTATCGGCATCGGAGTTGGGATGGGTAATCATGGAAATGCACATGCGGTGGAAACGGCCGCCATCGCCCCCCGAGGCAACAATATCGATCACATCGTCAAAGGGCACCGCCGGCCAGTCGACCCGGATGAAATTGCGGTCGGCATAGTCACGCTCGGCTTCGCGGTGGCGGGCCAGGCCGCAATAGGCGCAATTGGCCCGACAGCCTTCGGGATAGGTCAACAACAAGTTGAGGCAACGGGTACACGAGGTGCGGTACATCTTGCCCGGCAGCACGCCCAGGGTAATCGCCGCCGCCGTGGACATCTGCACATAGTCCGGCGAGCGCATGTCGGGCGTCAGAACGCGGTAATCTGGTTTGTATAGCCCCTTGGCACTGACCCCGTTGCCTTTGACGCGGCCGCCATTGCGCGTTTCCGCAGGTGCCGTGCCCGGTACGCGCGGCCGCATCTCTTTGGCCAGGTTAATGTCTTTGCCGGGCTCATTGATAAAATCCAAAGCCGGTTGTTGCGGCATTTCCGAACAGGACATCTTCGGCTTTCTCCCTATTACAGTCTCACGCGGCCCAGTAGGCATCGTAGGCGATCCAGCTTCGCCGCAGGGCGGCTGCATCGGGACGCCCGCCATGGTCATATTGGCTGAGCATTTCGGCCCTTCGTTGGCAGGCCCGTTGCAGCGAGGCCTGATACAAATCTTCGAGTTCTTCCTGGTATTCCGCCAGGGCCTCGGGCGCACCGTCAAACCAGGCGCGAAGCGCCGCCCCCGCCAGCATGCCCGAATGGATCGCGGCGGGAATGCCGGCACCGGTAATGGGGTTGGTCAGCCCGGCGGCATCACCCGCCAACAAGACCTGAACCGTGCCCAGTTCGCCCCGGCACCTGATCATGCCGCCAACGGGAATTGCCCCGCCCGTATGGCGCAGGATCTCGTCGCCGACCCGGCCTTTTTCCTGCAACTCTTGGTGCAATTGCTGCAACAGCGGTTTCAGGCGCTCGCGTTCTTCCGGCACCACGCCCAGGCCCAGATTGGCGGTATCACCCTTGGGGAACAGCCAGCCATAGCCGCCGACAATATCGGCGCGTAGAAAGATATCGGTGGCATCCATTGCTTGCAGTAACGGCACGGTGATCTGCCGGGTTTCAACCAGCGACCTATTGCATGAACCAATGGCGCGGCCCACGATCGAGCGCGGACCGTCGGCGCCGATCAGAACGCGCGGGCGAATGCGCCGCCCGTCAGTGGTTTCCACTATGCCATCCGCCGAGATCCCGGCGACCCCGACAGCCATTTCGCACCTGGCGCCCATGGCCCTGGCGTGGGCGGCCAATTGAGCGTCCAATTGGTCGCGGTCGATCATATTGCCACGAAAATCGGCTGTATCGTCGGGCGGCAGCCCTTCGACGAAGCTGCGCATGTGTGAAATTAATTGCCGCGTCACCGCCGCGATCCCGTCCGTTTCATGGTTCAGCATGGCGGGCACGAATTCGGCGCATTGCACAGGCTGGCCAGGTGCCTTTTTGCGGTCGAAGGCGATTACGTTCAAACCGGCTTCGGCAGCACCGGCGGCGGCCAGGGCGCCGGCAGGGCCCAGACCGGCCACCGCCACATCCACACCCTCGATATTGCCGGCGGTTTCCATGGCCGTCACGCGGCGCAGGTAATCTTGCCGCCCACGCCGTCCACCACCATGGAACAGCAGGCGTGTTGTTGATCGACCTCCCGCCCAATGGCGCGCGACAGGGCGACGGTGCCTTCGGCGGGGAAGGCGATGCCGTCCAGGCCGGCCATGGCGGCGTAGGTGTCGGTTATCATCTTGTGGGTTCCCGCCGGCCTGGCACAGCCCAGTTGCACGGGCTTGTCGGTCAGGCGTTCCCGCGCGGTCAGGAATATCTCGCCGATTTCGCTGGGGTCGACGGTGGCGAAAGCCTTATCCCTTGGCGCGTAGAAAGGCATGACGACGACCATGACCAGGCTGTCCGGGTCATGCCGGGCGATCATCTCCAGCGCGTTCAACTCGCCCAGAACCCGCCCATAATGCAGCCCGATGACGATATGGGGCACGACATCCATGGCAGTGGTGCGCAGGGCCTGCAAGGTGCCTTCAAAGTCATCGATGGAGCGGTCCAGATGATAGACTTCGCGGATGGTGTCCTGATGGCCGATGACGTCGGTCATGGCCACATCGACGCCGGCGCTCTCCATGCCCTTGGCCGCCGCTTCATCCAGCAGGGCCGTATGCATGGCGATCTTCAGATAGGGAAAATCACGCTTCAGCTTTTCCACCACTCGGTAATATCGTTCATAAGGTACTTCGTTGCGCCTGTTGGAACCGCCCGAAAGCAGGAAGCCCTGCAAATCCTGCAACAGAACCAAATCGCGTACCTTGCGGTCCAGTTCCTCTGGATTGGTGGCGGGTATCATCGGCTCCAGAATTTTAGCCTGGCAATGGTCGCAGTTCAGGGCACAGGCGGGGCCGGTAATGGAAAAGGCGGGAAAGCTGTTCTTGCCGCAGCCCTGGATTTCGTCGCTGGCGTAGGACCGAAAAGTCGGGGTATGCATCCGGATCGGCCCCATGGGGCGGGCGCCCGCCGCCTGTTCGAACCGGTTGATAAGAGCGGCGTCGAATTGCAGCTCGAAATCCGCGAAGGCGTCCAGCCCGGAAGCCAGATCATACCAACTCATGAGACCGCCCATCGTCAGTTGCAAAAAACTTAATGTGTATTTTAAGCCGGATTCCCGTGGCTTCACCAGCGCGAAATAACGCTTAGACGACCATCCCCCTGGCCGCCACGTCCTCGACGGAAAAAACCTCGTCGCCGTCCATCAGGTAGACCTGATCCACCATGTTGCTGACCACGCAGGCATGGTTCGGCACGATGCGGATACGGTCGCCCACCGAGAGACAATCCGGCGCCCGGCTGCAATCAATATGGCCGTGTTCCTCGTTCAGGGCAGAGACCGCCAATAGGGGATGATCGACGACCACCCCATAACCCTCCAGGCCGAACAAGTCCGTGGTCAGGATCTTGCTGCCCGCATCGATGATCGCCCGCTCCGGCGTCGGGATACTGATTACCGTTGCCAACACGTGCAGGGCGCAATCATCCAGATCACAGGCACCGCGGGCCAGCAACGAGCGGTCGTTGTAGATATAGGTGCCAACCCGGTATTCCTCGACCACGGGGGCCAGATGGGCCTGGCGCAGATCGGGGCTGCCGCCGCTGGAAATCGTGGCGCAGGCATAGCCGGCCTCGGCCAGCAATGCCTTGGCATCGGCCATGAAGGCCTGCACATCCGCCGTGCCGCCGGCCTTGGGATAGGTCATCAGGCCGGCAAAGCGCAGGCCCATGCTCTGGCCGATCTGTTCCGCCAGTTCGACGGCGGCTTGGGGCGATTGCACGCCGCAGCGGTTGCCCCCCGTATCGCATTCGATCAATACCGCCAGGGGCCGTTCCGCATCCGCGAAGGCCTCGCTCAAACCCCGTAACACCACCGCGCTGTCGGCGGTCACGGACAGTTTGATGTCGTCATGCAGGCGCCGCAGCCGGGCCAGTTTGCCCGGGCCCAGGATATTGTAGGTCAGCAGGATATCCGTGATACCGGCCGCCGCCATGACTTCCGCCTCGCCGATTTTCTGGCAGGTGATGCCAACGGCCCCGGCATCGATTTGCGCCTGCGCCAGACGCGGCAGCTTGTGGGTCTTGATATGCGGGCGCAGCGCGATGTTGTGTTCGTCGCAATAGTCCTGGCAGCCCTGGATATTACGCTCCGCCACGTCGATATCGATCAATACCGCCGGTGTTTCGACCTCGTCCAATATCATCGCCCTAATGGTTCCGCACCACCTGGCCGGCCCGGTCGGGACAAAGATTGCCCAGCATCAACGAAAGAGTGCCGTTGACCAGCACGTAATCGATGCCGGCGGATTGCTGCAGCGGTTCCTCGAAGGTGGCCAGATCATTGACCGTCGCGGGGTTGAACACGACCAGATCGGCGAAGGCGCCTTCGCGTACCACGCCCCGGTCTTTTAGACCGAACGTCTGGGCCGACAGCCCGGTCATCTTGTGCACCGCCGTTTCCAGATCGAACAGGCCCTCGTCCCGGCTGTAATGTCCCAGGACGCGGGGGAAGGTGCCCCACAGGCGGGGGTGGGGATGTTCATCGTGGGGCAGGCCGTCGGAGCCGATCATGGTTGGGGGATAGGCCAGAATGCGCCGCACGTCCGCCTCGTCCATCTGGAAATAGATCGCGCCCGCCGGCGACAATTTGACGGCGGCCTCTTTCAGGGAACAGCCCCATTCTTCCGCGATGTCGGTTATGTCGCGGCCCGAGGCCTCCGGGTGCGGTTCCGATTTCGTGATCATGATGCGGATACGGTCATGCACCCAATCGGGGTCCAGCACTGTCGAGCCGGCGGCATAAGGGTAGGCATCCAGGCCCATGGTGGTTGTTTTCCGCGCCTCTTCAATAAACGCCAGGGTCTCGGTGCTGCGGCCCCAATTGGCCGGTTGCGAGCATTTGTGGTGAGAGACCACGACTGGCACCCCGGCCCGCTGTGCCGTGGTCTGGGTTTCCGTCAGGGAATCGATGATGTGATTGGCCTCATCCCGCATATGGGTGGTGTATACGCCGCCCCGATCCGAAAGCGTTTCGGCCAGGGCAATAACCTCTTCCATGGGGGCATGCGTGGCGGTCTTGTAATACAGCCCCGTGCTCATGCCGATGGCACCGGCATCGAGGGAGGCGGCGAGCTTTTCCTTCATGACGGCGATTTCATCGTCTGTCGCGGGCCGTTTCAGATCGTCCATGGCGCCGGCCCGCAAGGTGCTGTGACCCACAAGGGCGGCGACATTGATGCTGGGCTGTATATTCGTCACGGCGGCAAGATAGTCCGCCATGGTCGAGAATTGAAAATATTCCCGGCCACCAAGCAGGTTCAGCGGCGGCGGCGGGTCGATATCGGTGATCGGGGCCAGCGAGATGCCGCAATTGCCGACCACCACCGTGGTCACCCCTTGGCTGATCTTGGCCGCCATGGTGGGATCGCGCAGCACGGCATTGTCATCATGGGTATGGACATCGATGAAGCCCGGCGCCAGCACCCGGTCCGAGGCATCGATCTCCAGCTTGCCCCACCAATGGCCGGTCTCGGCGGGCGCCGCGATGGCGGCGATGCGCTCGCCGGTAATGGCCACATCCATGGCCCGTGCCGGCCCGCCCGTGCCATCGATCAATCGGCCGTCGCGGATTACCACGTCGAATTTCTCTGTCGCTTTTTCCTGGCCTGCCGCGTCACTCATATTTTGTCCCCATCACGATTACGGATCTTTCCATTCTCCGGTGGAATGAAAGTGCTCCAATTGTGCCAGATAGGGCTGAATGTCGAAACCGTTCTCGGCCAACCAGGCGTCATTAAAATATGTATCCAGATATCGATCGCCCGGATCGCAGATCAAGGTGACGACGGAACCGGTCTCACCCCGGCTGCGCATGGCCGCCATGATCTGCGCCGCGCCATAAAGATTTGTCCCGGTGGAGCCGCCGATCTTGCGCCCCAACAGCCGTTCCAAATAACGCAATGCCGCATAGCTGGCCGCATCGGGCACCTTGATCATCTGGTCGATCACCTGGGGTACGAAGGACGCCTCAACCCGTGGCCGTCCAATCCCCTCCACGTCGCTGCCCCGCTCAAGGGTCAGATTACAGTCCCGCTTCTCGAAATATTCATGGAAGACCGAGAATTCGGGATCGACGACGCAGACCTGGGTTTCGAACCGGCGATAGCGGATGTAGCGGCCAATGGTGGCCGAGGTGCCGCCGGTGCCCGCGCCACAGACGATCCAGCGCGGTTCGGGCAGTTCCTCGCCCAGCATCTGATCGAAGATACTGTCGGCGATATTATTGTTGCCCCGCCAATCCGTGACCCGTTCGGCATAGGTGAACTGGTCCATGTAATGGCCGCCGGTCTCCCGCGCCAAGCGGTGGGATTCGCTGTAAATCTGGCTCGGATCATCGACTTTATGAACCTGACCGCCATGAAATTCGATCTGCGCCAGCTTTTCCGGCGAGGTCGATTTGGGCACCACGGCGATGAAGGGCAGGTTCAGCAATTTGGCGAAATAGGCCTCCGAGACGGCGGTGCTGCCCGATGAGGCCTCGACAATCGTGGTGTCCGAGCCAACCCAGCCATTGCACAGCGCGAACAGGAACAGCGAGCGGGCGAGGCGGTGTTTCAGGCTGCCCGTGGGATGAGTGGATTCATCCTTGAAATAAAGCGGAATGCCCGGCGTACCGGGTAATTCCAGGCGCAAAAGATGAGTATCGGCGGAACGGTTGAAATCGGCGTCAATGCGCCGGATGGCCTCGTTCACCCAAGTACGGTCCAGCCCCATGAAACTCTCCTTAAGTCGTTCAAGGGTGCCATAAATAGGGCCTGGCCCCGCTGTTCCTTGACCTGGGTCAGCAGCGCTAGACCTTGCCCTCTTTTTTCAACTCCTTGTAACGCTGTTTCGCCTTGATCCAGTCATTGTGGGCGTTCTCGTCCAGAAATGGCTGCTCTTCCGAGAATATCAGTCGCTTCCAATCATCACCGCCGGGCCATGTTTGCGGCGCGATGACGGTGCTGCGGGGTTCGGTGGCATCGGTCAAAAGATCCAGCGCCATGTCAAAAATCTGCCGCTGCTCTTCCACTTCGAATGGCCGGCCGCAGGGATTGCCCAGGGGATAGTCAACGAACAGCATGCGGGCGACGCCGCAATATTCGACAATGTCCCGGGCGTTGGCGATCAGCACGGTGGGGATGCCGTTTTCTTCCAGATAGCGTGCGGTCAAACTCACGGTTTGATGGCACACCGGTCAGACCGGTGTCAGGACAACCGCATCGACACCGTCGGCGCGGCAGCGGGCCAGCACCTCCGGGCCATCAACCGTCAAGGTCCGGCGCTGGCTGTAGGCGGTGAAGACGCCGTGCACGCGGTCCGCAACGCTGCCGATGCGCCCGGCGGCGGCTGCTTCGTGCAGGCGGGTAATGGGGAAATAGCTGTCCACGTCGTCGAGATTTGTAGCGTATTTATCGTAATGGTCCTGCCGGCTGTATAGCTGATCAGTGGGCGTGTCGGCGGGGATGGAATAGACATTGCCGTTGAATAGTTCGTCCGCATGGTTGCCGCCATCCTCGGTCCCGCGCACGGTAACGTCCGAGGTTGAGACCAGCGAGATTCGCGCCTCGGACAAAGGTTTGTTCAGGCGCGCGAAGGGCACATCGTCGAAATGGGCCCATTGATAAGGTTTATCGTAGCCTTGGCTGAGGTAGTAATCGCGGGTTTTGTCGATATATTTGACATGGGACATATGGAGCAATCCTAACCATTGTTACCTGTACGCAGATAGGACTTTGCCATGCTCAGCCTGTTTTTGGCCAGCTTGTTGTTTTTCGCCATCCATGCACTGATCTCCGGCACCAAGCTGCGCGGCGTGTTGGTGGCAAGAATGGGGGAAGGGATCTATATGGGCCTTTTTTCCGCTGTCTCGGCGGGGGCGCTGTTCTGGATCATCCTGGCCTATGGCGATGCGCCGCACGTGGAATTATGGCCCGATCTAAAGGGTCTGAAGCATTTGTCTCTCTCGGTGATGCTGGTCGCCATGGTGCTGGCGGTGCTGGCCTTTTCCACGCCGAACCCGACGGCGGCGGGGGGCGAAAAATCTTTGGCCCGGGTGCAGGCATCTGGCGGGATCATCAAGGTAACCCGGCATCCATTCCTGGTCGCGGTCAGCCTCTGGTCGGGCTGTCATATCGTGGCCAATGGCGATTTGGCCTCGTTGATCTTCTTTGGTGGATTTCTGGCGCTATCCCTGATCGGGCCGCTGCAGATCGATGCCAAACGGGCGGTTAAATATCCCGAGGATTGGCCCCGTTTCGCGGCCCAGACCTCTTGGCTGCCTTTCGCCGCCATTCTGCAGGGCCGGGCCAAGGTAACGCTGGCGGAAATTGGCTGGGGCCGCATGGGCGCCGGTGTCGTGCTTTATTTCATTGTGCTGGTATTTTTGCATAAATGGGCTTTCGGCATGGCACCGCATCCGTTTGCCTAGAGCGGCTTCGCTTAATTGAAAAGTACTCTGGCACCAGGACAAAAGGTCACAATTGGCTGATTTGAACGATTAAGGCTTGCAGTTGGCCATTTGGCATGGAATGTGTTGGCGCAGAATAACTGGACTTAGAGAGCTATGGATTCCGCAATCCTGTTGAAATATGACCAGCGCGTGCCGCGCTATACGTCCTACCCCACTGCCGTGCAGTTTACCGATCAGGTGGGCGAGGCAAAGCATGCCCAATGGCTGGGAGAGGTGGGCCGGGAAGAAGCCGTTTCGCTCTATGTCCATGTGCCGTTTTGCCAGGAATTATGCTGGTATTGCGGCTGCAATACCCAAGTTGGCCGGCACCAAAATACCTTCGAGACTTATACCGATCTGGTCTGCCAGGAAATAGACCGGGCGGCGGCGCATCTGAGCGTCCGGCCAAAGGCGGCGGCGGTGCATTGGGGCGGCGGCACGCCAAGTTCCATCGGGCCAGGGCGCATGGCCCGGATCATGGCCAAATTGCGCGAACATTTTGAATTTCTGCCCGATGCCGAAATCGCCGTGGAGATGGACCCCCGCGTCATTTCCGGCGAGGACATCGTCACCCTGACCCGCGACATGGGCGTCAACCGTACTTCGATTGGGGTGCAGGATTTCGATGCCTCGGTGCAAAAGGCGGTCAACCGGGTGCAGCCCTACGAATTGGTGGCCGAGGCGGTAAAGAACCTGCGTGCGGGCGGCATTACTGATCTGAATCTGGATCTGATGTACGGTCTGCCATTTCAGCGCCAGGAACAATTTGGCACCTCCGCCGATCTGGCGGTCGGCCTGGGGCCGGAGCGGATGACCCTGTTCGGCTATGCCCATGTGCCCTGGATGTTCTCGCATATGAAGTTGATCAAGGAAGGCGATCTGCCCAACGCGGAAGAGCGCCTGAACCTGTTCAACGAAGCGCTGGAACGATTGGACGCCGCTGATTACGTACACATCGGCCTGGATCATTTTTCCAAGGCGGGTTCGGAGATGGATGTGGCCCAACGGGAGGGCCGTCTGCACCGGAATTTCCAGGGCTACACCACCGATACCGCCAAGACTTTGCTGGCCTTTGGCGCCTCCGCCATTTCCACCCTGCCCAGCGGCTTTATCCAGAACAAGCACTCGGCGCGTGACTATATGGGCGCCATCAAGGCTGGTGGCCTGGCAACGGCGCGGGGTGTCGGTCTGACGGATCAGGACCGCTTGCGTTCTCATATTATCGAGCGTCTGATGTGCGATTTTCAGATCGACCTGGAGGCGATCTGTGACCAGCACGGCGTTGCCGTGCAAAGCCTGGCCGGAGATATGCAAAAGCTGGACCCTCTGATTGCCGATGATCTGGTCGCGGTCGATAGCTGGAACGTCAACGTTCTGCCCCGTGGCCGCATGCTGGTGCGCATGGCCTGTGCCGCCTTCGACCAATATCACGCCCCCGACCCCGACAAGCCGGCCCACGCCCGCGCCATTTAACACGCGGTTACGAACCGCCGGTTCCGCCCTCGGCCCCGTTTGACGACGGGTGCAATCCACCCTGGCAGGCCCTTTGTCCACGTTAAGAATTTCGTGTGGCAGGCAGGGTATGCTGCGGAAATTTAGTTTGGAACGAGCGTTACATAGGTATGGCGTCAATAGTCAAAATCAAAAATGTCATCGAGCTTTCGTCTGTAATTCAACACTTCAGTTACGTTTTAGGAGGTTGTTTCCGTGACTAGGGATCGCTTCCTATCGGCCTTGGAGGTGGTTTATGGAACAGCGGGGGTCTTGGGAGCGGTCGCGACGATCCCGCAGGCCATCAAAATCTGGCATACCCACGCCGATCATATCGATGCTCTGTCGCTTATAACGTGGGCGTCATATCTGTTGATTGCGATGATCGGGCTGCTCTATGGAACACTGAATAAGAGGACCGCATTGGTGTACTCGTGCGGTGCTTATTGTTTCATGTACCTGATTGTCGTTGTGGGAATTGCCATGGAAACCAGGTCGTTTTGGTAGTCCAGACCATTTTCGAGTTTGTTCTATCCACCCGCTCCCCCTTCCCGGCCACCCACAGGGTACCATTAATGGGTGGCCGGGGAGGGGGAGCGGGTGGCTTGGCGATTCGATGAGAATCGAAAATGGGCCTGGCAAGGCCTAATCCGGGTCGACCAGAATTCCTGGGTTGAGCACGGCTTTCGGATCGAACCGTCGTTTCACAGCCTTGATGCCTTCGGCAAACAGCTCCGGGCGTTCCTGGTCGTACCAGGTACGGTGGTCCCGGCCCAAGGCATGGTGGTGCG